>WGCD01000125.1 GCA_015493995.1 Desulfurellaceae bacterium | reverse complement strand
CCCTACAATTAGAGCAAACAAATCTTAATTATCAACAAATAGTTAAAGCCTCTTTTTTGTTACTTTTTTCCTTGACAAATATTATTAAAAATGTTAGAGTCCGGCAATATGAAAAAATTTTTATCCAACATTGTCGATAGTTTCTTCCTCCAGAGCAAAGCGCTGAAACTAAAGCTTTTAAATCATATAATTGAGCATCCTCTTGAGAAAATTCCGACATCAAACGATATAGCGGAAAACTACGGCATAAGCAGTATAACAGTTAAAAAGATTGTTGCGGAGATGGCTAACGAGGGATATCTGAAATCGAACAAAAAAGCCGGCACAAAAGCCATAGAGCACTTCTCAAAAACGCAAAAGCATCTGTTTTTACAAACAAAAGAGGAGATAAAGAAATATATATCGACTTTGGAAGAAAACGGTTTGACTCTCCAGGAAATATTGGCTTGCCTATACGCTGCTTTGTCGGAGCACTCCTTTAACGAAACGGAATTGATATACACCGAAAGAGATTCGGGGATGGTATTTATCGGAGCAAGCGAATTGAGCGAAAGACTTGGAGTTAAAATCAAGCCTGTCTATTTTGAGAACGTTAAAAAGGAATTATCAAACTCTCACAACAAACCCAAAGCCGTTATTGTCCCGTTTTACTGCCTCGATTTTTTAAGGAAGCATTCTGCAATAATAAAAATACTTCCCATACAAACAACACACCCGCTTGATGCTCTAAGCGGCTCAAAAAGCATTGCCTACAATTCAAACGTTATGTATGTTGCCGTATCGGAAGAGGATAAAGAGGGTGCATTCAGTTTACAAAAAAAGATAACTCAGGGGGCTTTTAATTTAAGGATTAACAAAATCGAGGATATTGTTAAAAACCCCCGTTTATTACATTCTATCGAACTTGTTGTAACGTATAAATGGGTTATAAACAACAACGAGCATCTTTTTAGAAACGTGCCCAAAATTATAGCCTACAACAGGTTTGACGATAAAGAAGGGTTAATGCTTATAAAGCATTTCATTGACTCTAACAAACTCGGAGGATAACCTATGGAAATAGTTGGCGTGGATACGGGGGGCACGTTCACCGACTTTATCTACAAGCACGAGAACAGATGGGGCGTGTATAAAGTTTTATCTTCTCCCCACAACCCGGCGCAATCTCTTCTTGAAGGCTTAAAACACACACTAAAAACCGCAGAATTTAAGATTATTCACGGCTCAACGGTAGCCACAAATGCCATTTTGGAAAGAAAGGGTGCATATACGGCACTTATAACAAATAAGGGCTTTGAGGATGTAATAGAAATCGGCAGACAAAACAGAATGCAGCTTTACAACCTCCACTATAAAAGGCAGCCCCAACTTGTTTCCAAAGAGTTGAGATTCGGGCTTGATTGCAGAATAAATTCAAAAGGGGAAGTAATAAGAGATATAGACGAAACGGAGCTTGAACAGATAAAAAGGGTGCTTGAAAAGATAAAACCCGAATCGATAGCCGTTTGTTTACTTTTTTCCTATCTTAATCCCAAGCACGAACTTTTTATTGAGGAAAGCCTTGAACAGCTGAAGCTGCCTATATCTTTATCCCACAGAATACTCTCTGAGTTCAGGGAGTATGAACGGGCATCAACAACAATCATAAATGCCTACGTATCGCCCAAAATGAAACGATACATAAAAAATATCATAGAGGATATAGGCGATAACGAATTGAGAATTATGCAGTCAAACGGCGGAAGCATTTCTGCTGAGGTTGCTATGCAGGAGCCGGTAAGAACCATATTGTCCGGTCCTGCCGGCGGTGCTGTCGGAGCTTATGAAATAGGAAAAATGGCGGGATATACCAAACTTATAACCTTTGATATGGGCGGTACTTCAAGCGACGTGGCACTGATAGACAACAAACTGCCGCTTGCCTTTGAATCAAAAATTGCAGATTTCCCCGTAAAAGTCCCTATGATAGACATACATACCGTCGGTGCGGGCGGTGGCTCCATAGCATATCTTGATGCGGGCGGTTCTTTACGGGTAGGTCCCGAAAGCGCCGGAGCCGACCCCGGACCTATCTGTTACGGCAAAGGTGACAGAATAACCGTTACAGATGCAAACCTGTATCTTAATAGGCTTGTGCCTGAATATTTTTTGGGCGGCAATATGAAGTTAAACAAAGATAAGCTCAAAATGTATTTTAAAAATATGGCTAAAGAGGTCGGATTAAGCGAAATAGAACTGGCGGAGGGCATTTTGGATGTTGCAAACGCCTCTATGGAGAAAGCCATCAGGGTCATATCCGTTGAAAGAGGCTTTGACCCGAGAGAGTTCGTGCTCTTTTCGTTTGGCGGAGCCGGAGGAATGCACGCTGCGTTTTTAGCCAAACTGCTGCATATCCCAAAGGTCTTTGTTCCCCAAAACCCCGGCATTCTATCGGCTATCGGTATGTTAATGGCGGATATAATAAAAGATTACTCCTTAACCGTTATGCTGAAAAACGAGTCAACGGACTTTAAGCAGATACAATCTCTGTTTAAACCTTTAGATGACAGAGGTGTTAAGGATTTGGCAAAAGAAGGTATTTCAAAAAGTAATATAGTGCTTGAACACTACCTCGATATGAGGTATCTGGGTCAGTCCTACGAAATAATGGTTCCTTTCGACGAAAACTATACAAACAGATTCCACGCTTTACATAAACAAAATTACGGATATTCCGATGAAAACAAAAAAATAGAGATAGTAAACATACGCCTCAGAGCAAAAGGTATGCCTGAAAAACCGGAATTTGCCGTTATGGAGTACGATAAGACAACCCCGGATGCAGACGCTATTTTAGGCACAAAACAGGTTGTGTTTGACTCAAAAGAGCATAAAACATCAGTAGTGGCAAGAGAAAAACTGAAACACGGCAATGTGATAGAAGCCCCTGCCATTGTGGTGGAGTACTCATCAACCATTGTTCTTCCTCCGGGTTCAAAAGGCGTTGTGGATAAGTTCGGAAATATAATAATAGATGTTGAGGGAGGCTTAAATGAAGCCTAATCCCATAATGCTTGAGGTTTTTAAAAATAAACTCTCCTCCGTATCCGAAGAAATGGGTGTATCTCTTAACAGGACGGCATTTTCACCAAATATCAAAGAAAGACGAGACTTCTCCTGCGCCGTATTTGACGACAAAGGCGATATGATAGCACAAGCTGCTCACATACCAGTTCATCTCGGCTCAATGCCTATGTCGGTTAAAGAGGCTATAAAACACCACCGATTTGAAGAGGGGGATATGGTCGTTTTAAACGACCCGTTCAAGGGCGGGACACACCTGCCGGACATAACCATCGTTGCTCCGGTATTTATAGAGAATTCCGAAAAGCCGGTCTTTTTTGTTGCAAACAGAGCTCACCACTCCGACGTAGGAGGAATGAGTTCGGGTTCAATGCCCCTTGCAACAAGCATTTTTCAAGAGGGCATTATAATTCCCCCTTTAAAACTTGTAAAAAAAGGCGAAATAGACAAGCAGCTGTTCTCGTTTTTCTTAAACAACGTCAGAACGCCTTACGAAAGGGAGGGTGACTTTTTGGCTCAAATAATGGCGAACATAACCGGCGTTAAACGTATGAAGGAGTTGATAGATAAATATTCGATAGATACCGTAGAGTTTTATGCCAAAAACCTTATAAACTACTCGGAAAACATTATGAGGAAAACAATAGAAGAAATACCAGACGGAACTTATTCCTTCGAGGACTTTATGGACGGTGACGGAATAGAAAAAGAAAAAATCAAAATAGCCGTTAAGATAACGATAGATGGCGATAAAGCCGTTTTGGATTTTACAAAAACAGACAAGCAGGTTGAAGGAAGCATAAATGCCGTTTACTCCATTACATTGTCGGCTGTTTTGTATGTATTCAGGTCTTTGGTGAAAGAGGACATTCCGACCAATGCAGGATGTCTCAAACCCATTGAGGTTGTAACAAAAAAAGGCTCTTTGGTCGATGCGGCATTCCCGGCTTCCGTTGTCGGCGGTAATGTGGAAACCTCTCAAAGAATAGTTGATGTTATACTCGGCGCTCTTTCAAAGGCTTTGAGGGGTAAAATACCGGCTGCATCTCAAGGAACTATGAACAACGTTGCAGTCGGAGGAATAGATGAGAGAACCGGGAAGCCGTTTACATACTACGAAACTCTCGGCGGAGGAATGGGCGCATCATCAAATCTAAAGGGAGAAAGCGCAATCCACTCCCATATGACCAACACCCTAAACACGCCTATTGAGGCTTTGGAATACAGTTATCCGTTTATGGTTGAGGAGTATTCGATAAGGAAAAACTCAGGGGGTATAGGTAAATTTTGCGGAGGCGACGGCTTGGTGAGGGCGATAAAACTTATGTCGGATGCGGAAATAACCGTGCTTTCGGAAAGACGTTTATTGGCGCCGTATGGATTAAACGGTGCAAAAAGCGGTAAAAAAGGCAAAAACCTGATTGTGAGAAACGGTAAAGTCGAAGAGATGCCGCATAAATTTAATACAAAGGTGAAAAGGGGAGATATGTTGATAATAGAAACTCCGGGCGGCGGAGGATACGGAAAAGAAAATTCTTAAAGAAATAGGAGGTGTTTTTATGAGAAAACTTGTCTTTTTTCTGGTTGCTGCATTCCTGCTTGTATCTGCAACATCAAAAGCAAAGGTTGTCAAGATGAACCTGAATGCTATTTACGGACCAACAAGCATTCATACGATGGGAGCAATTAAGTTTGCCAAATTGGTTAAAAAATATACAAACGGCAGCGTTGTTATAACCGTCTATCCGGGCGGCAGCTTAGGTTTTAAAGGCTCTGAACTTCTAAGGGTTGTAAAAGACGCTCAGGTACCTATGTCAGATATTTTGATGGGCGTGGTAGCAGGCAGCGAGCACGTGTTCGGCGTCAGTTCACTCCCAAGGCTTGTAAATTCCTACAAGGAAGCCTGGTCTTTGTATAAAGAGTGCAAACCGCTTTATGAAAAAGCTGCCCTGAAATGGAATCAAAAATTTCTCTATGCCGCTCCGTGGCCGCCCAGCGGATTGGTAACGAAAAATGCCGTAAAATCCGTTAAAGACCTAAACGGCGTTAAAATCAGGACATACGATAAAAACGGCGCTAACTTCCTGAGGCTTCTTGGTGCAAACGCCGTTTCAATGCCCTGGGGCGATGTATATTCAGCTTTAAGAACCAATATGATTCAGGGTGTTTTGACAAGCGCCGAATCGACAAAAAACGGTAAATTCTGGGAGGTTTTGAAATACTTCACAAACATACACTACGCCTATCCGCTCAATATGGTAACGATTAACCTCGATTACTGGAAATCTTTGTCAAAAGCTCAGCAAAAGGCTATGCTTAAAGCAGCCAAAGAGATTGAAGCCACGCAGTGGAAATACTCCGAAGATATAACAAAAAAAGATTTAAAGATTTTAAAGGCTCACAATATGGTTGTTGAGCAGCCGACAGCAGGATTTACAAAAGATATGGATAAAGCCGCAAAGAAAATAACAGATGAATTTTTAAGCAATGCTTCACCCGAAGTTAAAAAGATTGTCGAGAAATATTTGAATAAATAATGCTTAAAAAGATTATCCTCTCAATAGATAGGCTCTCTGATGCGGGAGCCTATCTCTCCGCTTTTTTGTTAATCGTAATGATAGCTCTCATAGTAACAAATATAGCGCTGATGAGTTTTTTTAACAGCTCCATTATGGTAACCGATGAATACAGCGCCTATATGTTTGCTGCCTTTATTATGTTCAGCCTTTCTTACACCCTAAAGGAAAACGCCCACATCAAAATAACGGTGATTTCATCAAAATTGCCCGAAAAAGCGGCAAAAATACTAAAAATAATCACTCTGATAATGGCATTTTCGATGAGCCTATTTGCAACCTACAACTCAACCTTTATGGTATATCAGGCATACATTTATCAAATGCGAGCCGATACTGTTGCTCAAACCCTAATATATATACCGCAAATATGTATGCCTATCGGATTTTTTATGCTCTCTTTGCAACTCATATCGGAAATATTGAAGGTATTTTGCAGTGATTTCTGACCCTTTGGTTCTTTTCATAGCAATGGTCATAATCCTGTTTTCGTTTTTGCTCTCCGGGCTGTGGATAGGTTTCTCGCTTTTTGCAACAGGCGCGCTAACTATGCTTTTGTATAACTTTTCACTGCCGCCGACAATATCAATATGGTCTAAAATCGGCGGTTTGATAGCCAATTCATCTTGGAACAGCTTGGATTCCTGGTCTCTTGTTGCCCTGCCGTTGTTCATCTTTATGGGGGAAATACTCTATCACACCGATATTTCAAGCAAGCTCTTCAACGGGCTTTTGCCATGGTTTTCAAAAGTCCCCGGCAGACTGCTGCACATAAATGTGGTTGCATGTTCCTTATTTGCCGCGGTCTCAGGCTCAAGCGCTGCAACTACGGCAACAGTCGGAAAAATAACGCTTAACGAACTGCAAAAAAGAGGCTACTCCAAAAGTCTTTCGGTCGGCTCTTTGGCAGGCGCAGGCACTTTGGGATTTTTAATACCCCCAAGTCTTATCATGATTATATACGGTGTTATGTCCAATGTATCCATAGGAAAACTTTTTATAGCCGGCATTATACCGGGTTTGATGCTGGGCTTTTTGTATTCGTCATACATAGCCGTAAGCGCCATATTAAAACCGGATATAGTCCCGGATTCTGAAGAAAAAAGCTACTCTGTAAAAGAAAAACTCAAATCAATTGGCAATTTGGCTCCCGTTATAATTTTGATTCTTTTTGTTTTAGGGAGCATATATCTCGGCTTTGCCACACCGACTGAAGCCGCAGCCCTCGGCGTTTTGGGTTCTTTGATTATTGCGGCGCTTTTTAGAAACCTTACTCTGAAAAATTTTACAATTTCTCTTACAAGTGCCATAAAAACGACGGCAATGATATCATTTATAATGATGGGGGCAGCCTTTCTGTCTCAGGTTGCGGGTTTTACTCAAATAAGCAGGTCGTTGAGCCTCTATGTTGCCCACTCCCACCTGTCTCCCTACGCTCTGCTTGCGATTGTTGGCTTTATGTATCTTCTGCTTGGTGCCATACTTGACGGCGTTTCTATGGTAGTTATGACAACACCTATCATTCTTCCAATTATGCAGCAAGCCGGTTTTGAAGCCTTGTGGTTCGGCATTTTTCTTGTTATTATGGTTGAGCTTGCCCAAATCACACCGCCTGTCGGTTTCAGCCTGTTTGTCATAGAGGGCATATCGAATGAGAAGGTGGGCAATATAATTAAATACAGCTTTCCGTTTTTTATGATAATGCTGTTTGTCGTGATTATACTGGCTCTATTTCCTCAAATTGTTTACTTCCTGCCAAGTCATATGATAAAATAGACCATAAGGAATAGAAAAATGAACAATGACAACATAAAACAGGCTGTCGATATACTTAAAAGTTCAAAGCTCACAGTTGCTTTTAGCGGAGCCGGAATATCGGTTGCAAGCGGTATTCCGCCTTTTAGGGGTAAAAACGGATTGTGGAGCAAGTACGACCCTGTTATGTTTGATATAGACTTTTTTATGCAACACCCGGATGAAAGTTGGCGATTGATAAAAGAGATTTTTTACTCTTTAATTTTTAAAGCAAAACCCAATGCAGCCCACTATGCACTGGCAAAGCTCCAATACCCTGTTATAACACAAAATATAGACGGACTGCACCAGGAAGCCGGCTCTTTGGAGGTTGTGGAGTTTCACGGAACCGCAAAAACCTTAACCTGCACCAATTGCAAAGCCAAATTCAAAACAGAAGAGATAGATTTAAGCTTAAAAGAAACACCGAGATGCAAATTGTGCAGCGGCTTGCTGAAGCCGGATTTTGTGTTTTTTAAGGAGTCAATCCCCAAAGATGCACTCTCACGGTCTTCTTTTTTATCATCAACCTGTGATGTTATGCTTGTTGTCGGGACAACCGGAGAGATTATGCCGGCAAGCCAAATTCCTTATTTGGCAAAAAGAAACGGTGCAGCAATAGTAGAAATCAACATACAGCCGTCAAACTATTCAAACGAGATAACCGATATTTTCTTAAAAGGTAAAGCAGAAGATATACTGCCTCAATTGGAAAAAGAGATAACAGAATAACGTTATGACAATAAAAAACGAAACGATTTTATCAGGTGATTAAAATGGAAAAAATTTATGTTATAGGTCATAAAAACCCCGATACGGACTCGATATGTTCCGCAGTGGCTTATGCCAAACTCAAAAACATTATCGACACAACAAAAACATACATCCCCGCAAGATGCGGAAACATAAACAGACAAACGGCTTTTGTGTTAAAAAACCTCAATTTGGAAGCACCGAAACTTGTTAATGACATATATCCCAAAGTAAAGGACGTAATGACAAAAGAGACAGTTGCGTTGGCTAAAGGAGCGCCGCTTTTTAGGGTTATGGAGACAATTAAGGATAAAAACATAAGACTAATTCCCGTTGCCGATGAAAACGGTGAGTTTAAAGGCATAGTCAGTGTTTTTGAAATATCCGACTTTCTGATTTCTGACAGGGTAAATAAAAAGCCCAAGTATCTTTTCGATACGGAAAATTTCGAGGATGTCCTGGATGGGTATTTTTATCTTAAACAAGGGCAGAGATACTTCGAGGCACAAATTATAATAGGAGCTATGCCGTTTGACAAGTTCAAAAACTATATAGAAAAGTTCGATCTGTCCAAGGTTGTGCTTATAGCGGGCAAAAGAACCAAAATATTAAACTACGCTATCAAAAACGGTGTAAAGTGCATAGTTTTAACCGGCATTAACAATAAAAACGAGTTAGACGACTTGGATTTTTCGGGATATAACGGCTGTGTGTTTGTTTCACCGTTTGACACATCTCAAACGGCAAGAAGACTCTCATTAAGCATTCCGATATCCTATATTATGAATAAAAATCCTTTGACGGTCAACGAAAACGACTATCTGTCACGCGCAAAGGAGCTTATGGCAAACAGCAATTACAGAGGACTGCCCGTTGTGGATGAGAATAAATATTTAAGAGGCATAGTCACAAGGTCGGATATAATAAAAAAACACACCAAAAAGGTCATTCTTGTTGACCATAATGAGCTCTCGCAGGCTGTAAACGGCATAGAAACAGCTCAAATTGTGGAAATTATAGACCATCACAGGTTGGGTACGATAAAAACGGACTATCCCATATTTTTCTTCAGCAAACCCATAGGAAGCACCTGCACGCTTGTTGCCCAACTCTACAAACACTACGGCGTTGAACCTGACAGAACAACTGCTTTGCTGCTTTTAAGCGGCTTGCTTTCCGATACCGTTATTTTAAAATCGCCCACAGCAACAGAGATTGACAGACAGACTGCCGATTACCTATCAAAAATAGCCGGCGTTTCCATAAAAGAATACGGCAGTGAGATGTTTAAATCAGCAAGCTCTTTAGACTCTTTAAACTCAAACGAAATAGTGACTTCAGATTTGAAAATTTATTCTGAATACGGGATAAATTTTGGCATAAGCCAGATTGAAACGGTGAACCTCAATGCGGTTAGAGAAAGAAAAAAAGAGATAGTCGAGGAACTTGCCGTTCAGAAAGCAAAAAAAGGTTTGCACTGGATTATGCTTCTTGTTACAGACATTATAAGCTCAAACAGCATATTGATAACCTCGGGTTTTGAGTGCGAAACTATGCTGTCGTATAAAGAAATCGATGAGAACGAGTACTACTTGCCCGGCATCTTATCAAGAAAAAAACAGCTGCTGCCGACAATTTTAAGTCTGCTTGAGGAGTGCTCGACTATGCACAAGAAAATATAAACATCAATCGCCGCCAAGGCATTTCAACTCCGTATGCACGTTCTTTGAGTTTTTTATTGTAATGGCTTCTCTGCAGCCCTTATCGAGTTGCACATTCTGCATATCCACACAGGTCATTGAATCCATATAAATTGCCTTTTGGTTTTCGTTGTTTCTAAACGTCAGGTTCTTTAAAACAGCATAAGATTCCTCTATCCATACTGGTATTTTCTCAACGGTCATCTCGATTGAGCAGTTCTGCATATCGAGTTTTGAGCTTTCAAACACACAAACAGCTCCCAGATTATTTTTTATTTGGGTGGAATTAACGGTTATATAGCTGTTTTTTTGCGCATAAACACCACACACACCGTCTTGAATCAAACAATTGTCAAGGTAGAGCATAGAATTATCCACCCATAGCTGAAGGGTTTCTTCATATTCGTCTCCATTTTTTTCTATTTGACAACTTTTTATCGACATTTTGGAGCTTCTTTCTGCTGCAATACCGTTTTTTGTGTGACTGAAAACCTTAGAATCGACGATACTTACATCGCTTTTATCGGCAGCAACAATGCCGTTTGAGTTTAAGCCGTCTTCTGTTATTGTATTCGATATATTGCCTTTTGAGTTATCAATTGCTATCTGCGTAAAATCGTTTTCTACACTTCCGTTTTTCTTTACTATGCTGCGGCTTATTTCAAACCTGCAAGATTGAAGTGATATTCCGCAACCCTCGTTGAATAGGATTTTAGCTTTATCAAGATGCAAAGAGCTGTTAACCCCCTCTATCCCAAAAGCATTTACGCCGTCTTTTACTGTGATATTTTTTGCATAAAAAACAGAGTCTGAAATCATAATTTGAGAACCCAAAATATCCTCGTTTCCGTTTTTATAAAAAAGGCAGTTTTCAATATGCAGGTTTGAGTTGTTTTCCGCTGCAATTGCCGTGGATTTTGTCTGTTTAAATGCGCACTCATTAAATGTACAATGGCTGGAATCAACGTTTAAAGGAACGAAGAATATGCAGTGCTTAAAAACTGCGCTTGCTGCCTCGATATTTATTTTACGCTCGTTACCTTCCGATTTAAAGATGCAGTTAATAAACTTTACGTTTGAATCCTCGATTGAAAAATCGACATTTTCAATTATATACAAAACATTTTCACACACTTTCTTATCGCCGCATATAGCCTTTGGGTTAAAAACGGATTTTTTCACCCTAAAATCATTTTCCATATCGCCTACCTCAAAAAACAGATTATAACCAAATACTCGGCACGTCAAGTTTTATAATTGTTTATTCCATCAATTTAAACAACTATAATCCAACTTGCCCGCAAAACAATAATTTGCAATAATGAAAAACAGATTGACAAAAAAAAGAGGAGGTGTCCAATGGCAGTAGAGATAGAAAGAAGATACTTATTGCTCCCTTTAAGGGTTGAGTTTTTCTTGCGAATGTTCAAAATGGATTTCAGAAAAATAAACATTACACAAAATTATATTAAAAGGGACGAGCAGTTGGGCAGAGTAAGACAATTTGACGATAAATACTACATAACAATTAAAAAAGGAGACGGGCTCGTCAGGGAAGAATACGAGAAAGAAATCACAGAAGAAATTTACAATAATATTTTGAATTCGTCGGATGAAACAAAAACCATAAGCAAGACACGTTATTTGCTTGATATAGACGGTTTTACATATGAAATAGACGAATTTAAAGATGCTCTTTGCGGGCTTGTGCTGCTTGAAGTGGAATTTGAAAACGAAAAGGAGTCTTTGGATTTTAAAATAAACGATATAATCAAAAAAGTTATGGTAAAAGAGGTTACCGAAGACAGAACATTTGACAACTCAAGCATAGCCGCCTCTCAAAGTGTGCCATATTTATAAAGATATAAAAAAGTGAAATACTGCCCACGATTAAAAACTTTTACTTGAATTTTTAGGAAAGGCTGCCTGCAACAAGGCATTTACGTAATCGGTTCATAAACAGGCAGAGTAAAATATATAGTTGTAAATTGATTTTGATGTCGCTATTAAATATTTTATAGGAATCAATTTTTTAAACCGTACTGCATTGACATAATTGAGCACTTCAACTATAAAGATATTATGAATAATATACAAGCAGGGCTTATCGATTTGGCTCATTTAATAACAACTGCCGGTATAACGCAAAATAGTCTTGATAGAATTGCAAATTTTTTCTCTGTTGATGCATGCAGCGTCATCTCTGTCAAAGATATGGAGATAACATATATTGAGGGCTCAGGCTATTTCAAAAGACATTCCATAGATATAGCCTCTCTTTACACCCAAACAAAAGACGAAAATCTTATGTTTTTAAAAGCCGTAAAAGAGGGAATTTATAATTCTTATGATTATCAACACGATAAAAATGCCAACTGCTTATGGAAAGAAACCGGTATAAAATCAGCGCTGTTGTTGAAACTCGAAGCCGAATTCAATGCGGTGATAGGGCTTGAAAATTTCAGCGAAAAAAGGATTTTTACAAACAGGGATATTGACAATCTTAACTTCCTATCGGCATTCATATCAAAAGCAGTTGAAAGCAGACTGTTTAAAGACGTTGTTGAAAACAGGCTCAATATTTTAGATATTCAGCCTG
>WGCD01000124.1 GCA_015493995.1 Desulfurellaceae bacterium | reverse complement strand
TTTGTACCGATAGACCTTTTCAAGGTATTCCTCTTGTGTGTATCCCCTTTTCATAAGTTTTAAAATTCTGTTTGATGCAGACTGCAGGGGCAGGTGAATGTGCTCGCAAACCTTATCCAAATCCCTCATAGCGTTTATCAATTTAAGCGAAAAATCTTTAGGGTGGGATGTTGTGAAGCGTATCCTTTTAAGTCCGTCGATTTTGTTAATCTCATACAGCAAATCAACGAAATCATATCCCAACTTATGACCGTATGAATTAACGTTTTGCCCAAGCAGCATAACCTCTTTTGTGCCGTTATCAACAAGACCTTTTATTTCTTCAATGACAGACTCTTTCGTTCTTGAAATTTCTCTGCCTCTTGTGAAAGGAACTATGCAGTATGTGCAGAAGTGATTGCATCCGTACATTATATCGACAAATGCGATTATGCCTTTTTTGTGTGGAAATATGTACTCCGAATTATCCATCTTTTCTTTAATAAACACACCTTTTTTGTCCATATTGTTTGCTATGTCGTAAAAGCTGTCTATGGCTGCGGTTCCTACAACAAAGTCCGAAACACTTTTGAGTTTTTTATGGTTAAATTGTGCCACACAGCCCATTGAAACAATCTTAGCCTTTTTGTTAATAGTTCTTATTCTTCCTATTTCCGAATATATTTTGCTCTCTGCTTTTTCTCTTACGGCGCAGGAATTTATTACTATAATATCAGCGCTCTCAATTGAGCTTTCTTCAAAACCAGCTTCTTCCAAAATACAGTGCACCTTTTCGGAATCCCTCTCGTTCATCTGACATCCGTATGTTTTTATATAAAATTTCAGTGAACCTTGTATTTTTTTATCCACCTTATATGCTCCTTGAATGTTTTGCTGAAAATCATCTTGTCTTTATTGGAAATAAAAAACAGGTAGTCGGTTTTTGCCGGATTGTATGCCGCATAGATAGAGCTTTCAGACGGGTTGCAGATGGGCGTTTGCGGCAGTCCTTTGTAAACGTACGTGTTATACCTGTTATCTCTGCTCTTTAGTGCGCTTTTTGTCAGGCTGCCGTTGAAGGTCTTATCTCCGTATATGACAGTCGAGTCCATTTGAAGATACATATTTTTCTTTAATCTGTTGTATATAACGGAAGCCACAAGAGGCTTATCTTTGTCGTCTGATGCCTCTTTTTCTATTATGGATGCCACTATCAGTTTTTTATAATCATCCTTGTTTAAATAGTGCCTGTTTGTAATTTTGTTAAATACGTTTTTAAACCTGTCGAACATAACATATATTATGTTCAGGGGTTTTTCATTTTTTGCGAAGTAGTAGGTGTCGGGAAACAAGAAGCCCTCAAGTGTTTTTATATTCAAACCGGTCAACTGTTTGGATAGTGTGGAGTTATCAGCCAGTTGAATGAATTTATCACCGTCAAAGCCTTTGGATGTCAGCAGGTTTGCTATTTTATCGATAGTCCAGCCCTCAAT
Source organism: Desulfurellaceae bacterium (assembly GCA_015493995.1). GTDB lineage: Bacteria > Campylobacterota_A > Desulfurellia > Desulfurellales > Hippeaceae > S144-51. Next base: position 4,350 of record WGCD01000124.1, on the reverse strand, counting down.
GACCCTTACTTTAACGGAATAAATATTGCTGCTTTCAAGCTCTTTCAAAACCTCTTTGGGCGTATAATTTTTGTAAAACAGATGCACGCCGGCTTTTATTTTTTTATCTGCCGAGGATAATCTTATATAGTAGTAAAACCAGTCGCTTCTTGTTATTATGCCGTCTTTTTTGAGCTTTCTCACTATATCGTATATATGTTCTCCCTTGTTTATTTCTATATAGACCTTTTGCTTGTTCTCGGATGCCTTTGTGTGAATAAACCTGTTGAATTTGTATATCACCCAACCGCCGGCACATAGAAAAAGAATGAAGGCTATGACATTAAAAATTATAATTTTTTTATAAAAGTTCATCTGCTTAAAGAATCAAGATACCCCTGTAAAATAAATGTGGCGGCTATTTTATCTATAACTGTTTTTTTGTTTTTGCGTCCTTTAACTTTGGCTTTATTTAAAATTCTGTCGGAAAATCTTGTTGAGAGTCTTTCGTCCCACTCTATAATCTCAACATCAACGGCTTCTGAGAGTTTATCTATAAACTCTTTTGTAATTATAGCTCTTTTGCCAATTGTTCCGCTCATATTTATGGGCAGCCCGACAACTATTCTATTTATTTCGTGCTCCGAAACGATTTTTTTAATCTCTTCCACCGGGTCGCTGTTTTCGCTGTCTATAACGCAAAGGGGTGTTGCTATGGTGTTTGTGAAATCGCTTAGTGCTATCCCTATCTTTTTTTCACCGTAATCAACTCCGAGAGTTCTCATTAAAAAACCGCCTCTTGCAATTTTACCTTTCATAAATATAATGTTTTTTTATGATAAAAGCAATAATTTCATTGTTTTGGCTTGTCTTTTTGACTCTTAATGCCTATGCGGCTTCACCGAGGCTCGAATCTTTCAGTATAGTGAACATATCTCCAGCCGTGGAAAACGTTATTTTTACGTTTAATAAAGTAAAGAAATACCGTTTCATAATGCTTAGTAACCACTATTGGTATATTGCTGCAAGTGGTGAAAAGATTAAGATTGACTGCCCATTGAAACCTAAGTTATCGGTTAAAAGGATATTGGTTAGAAACATAAGAAACGAGACGAGAATATTTTTAAGAATGGATTCAAGATATAAATACCGCTACAGACTTCTGTTGTCAAAAGACGGCAAATATCTGATAGTTAGAATTGAAAAAAATCTTTCGAAGCTCATACCAAAACCTGAAGCTATAAAAAAACCTGTCCATATACCGATAATTGTCATAGACCCGGGTCACGGAGGCAAAGACCCCGGAGCGATAGGCATATACAACAAGGAGAAAAACGTAGTTTTATCAATAGCCAAGCTCGTAGCATACTACTTAAAACTTAAACACTACAGGGTCTTTTTGACAAGAACGGGCGATACATATCCTACTTTGGCTCAAAGGGCACAATTTGCCAACAAGGTCAAAGCTGATATTTTTGTTTCCATACACGCCAACTATGCTTTAAAAAACAGACTGCAGGCAAGGGGACTTGAGGTCTATTTTCTCAATACGACAAGTGACGCACGGGCGATACGACTTGCAGCGCGAGAAAACGGCATTCCCGTCTCAAAAGTCGGAGACATAAACAAAATCATTTTATCATTGATTCAATCCTCGAAAATAGACAAGTCGAAGGTACTTGCCACCTATGTTTACAAAAGCGCATTGAAATACGGCAAGAGGGTTTATAAAGGATACAAGGGCAGGGGGGTAAAGCAAGCACCGTTTTTTGTGCTTGTTGACACCAGATGCCCGTCTATTTTGATAGAAACAGCTTTTATAAACAACCCCAAAGATGCTTTGATGCTGAGAAGCCCGGTTTTTAAAAGACAGATAGCCTACGGCATTGCAAAAGGCATAGAAGCATATATAAATTCTCCGCGTTTTGTGAAGCAGTAGCCCTTTCTAATCTTGAAATTTAAAAAACAGGTTGCTGAAAAAAGGTAAATATTCGTTTAAAAGGCGAGTTTTTTCAAATTGAAAACCTGCACATATGCGGTGTCGTTCTTTTTTAAGTTAAAAACATCCCCGTTTTCAAATGTTTCTACTGCAGCTCCGAAACCGAAAGCTATAGGCACGGGAACGCTGAAGAAAAACAATCTTTTTTGATAACTTTCACTCTTGGTTTTGTTGTATGATTCATACATTGCGTTTATGTATCTGCTCCAGTCACCGACAGGAATGTTGCCCTGCTTGTTTTTTAATTGGCAGTGGACTATGTCGCATTCGCCAATCGTTTTACTTATATAATTTTTTACATCGCCCAACGGATTAAGTGTTCCCATATAATAGACCAAAGCCGCACTATCTTTGCCGTTTTTTGTAAAATCACATTGCAGGTTGGATGTATCCTTGCAGACCTTTTTCGGGCTTCTTTCGTCTTTATCTTTCAAATCCAAAACTTTGTTGTATTCTCCATTGTTGTAGTGATAAATGACAAAGGGCTCCTTGCATCCGATTAAAGCTCCAAGCCCGAAGGCAAAAACAGATGGCGCAAGGAGGGAAAAGTTAATAACGGCAGTTTTGTCTTTAATTTTCGATTTGAGGTTTTTAATCTTTGCGTATGCCTCTTTTAAATAATTACTCCAATCTCTATCGGGAAGGAAACTCTCTTTTATATAATATACAAAATCCTCATCTTTCAGACCATAGAGGTTTTTTAGAGCTTTAAAACCTATATGTCCTTCCTTCTCGATTTCGTTTGTGAGCTTATTCAAATTGCTTATGGCGGAATCTCTGCAGGTTGTACCTTTTTGCGAGAGCCTCACAGCTACGCTGAAAGGAACGTCTATAAATTGATTTTGTATTATATGTTTTAGTTTGTTTGTGTTGTCAATAATTGTTGAATCTATAAGATATTTTGATTCTTCAAGCGATACTGCCCTTTTTTTGTTTAGAAATTCCACTTCCGATATATTGCCGCTGACGTCTGCTACACCGCTGAAGCTGTATTGTTCAAGCCTTTTTTCTCCAAAAAACGTTAAAGCAGCAAATACGGCAAGCATAAAGGAGTTTCCGTCAAAATCGTTGTCAAAGGTTATAAAAAAACCAACGCCCGTCAAGTTTGTCAATACATTTAAGGCTTTATCTATACCATTTTTAGTTGATACGGGGTTTGGGTCTGATATTTTTATTACATACAGCTTTGACAGCTCGGCGCCTTCGGGGTTTGATATGGGAAAGTATGCTGCCGATACGGGGTTTTCCATAATTTCTTTAGCTGTTTTCAGATTGACAGATAAAGCCTTTGAGAGTCCGTTAATATCAATATTTTTTCTGTGTGTTTTTAGATAAAAAACGGCTTTTGTTTTAAAAGAAAGAGGGACTTTAGAATCCGACAGTGCCGAAAATATATCTTTTTGTATTCGAGGAGTCGGTTCGGATAAATGCGAGTCGAACAAAATTTCAAGCTCTTCCAACCTGTCTTTATTCATAACAGCTCTATATTCATAATCTCTTTTAATTGCTCAGGATACTTAATATTCGTATGAATTTTTAGCTTTTTCGGTAAATAGCCATCAAAAACCGTCGAATTGTTTATACTTATTTCGGCAAGACATCCGGCAAAATCCTCCTTAAAGTTTATGTCTATCCCATCGTCTTTTTTAATTATTTCGCCGAATTGAGTGGTTATAAACCTTTCAAACGATGCCGCAGCGAGTTTTGTTTCAAACTCCTTTACGGCTCTATTTTCAGCTTCGATATTTCGTATGTCTATTTCAATCTTTTCGTCTATTTCGTCATCCAACTCTTCAATGCTGCTCACGGTTAGAATAAGACTCCTCTTTATTTCGCTTTTTCTGAACAGTTCGTAAAAAGAGTTCTCATCATCTTTATATTCTGTGCCTGTTAAATTTTCAGGAAGAGGGGTTTCATCGTTTAAGTAGCTTTTCATTATTTCAATGTATTTTTTATCAACCCTGTCTATATGCAGACTTTTTTCTATTATCTCATCGGTCACATACCTCGCAATGCTTTCGATTACCCACCTGTTTTCCTCGCCGTTTACTACAATATCCTTATGGGTTCCAAGTTCCCAAAACGGAGAGACAATCAAAACCTCATAGGGGTAGGTTTCTTTATCGCTTATTACAAAATAAAGGTTGTTAAAAATAAAAATATCGCCCTCGCAAACGGCATTTTTTTTGTCTATAAGTATCGGTTTTTTATTTAGTGTGTCTTGTATATTGCGAAATATTTTCAAGTCATTTTCAGTTGTTTCCATAATAAAATTTTTATCCTCCATATTTTCAATGCTGCGAAGGTACAATTCGTATATGTGCTTCAGTATCTTCATTTATCCACCTTAACTTTATTAACGACCTTTTTGC
>WGCD01000123.1 GCA_015493995.1 Desulfurellaceae bacterium | reverse complement strand
GCTAAAAATAGTAAAGTACACTAAAATTAAGGATTTTTAAAGAAAGAGAATGAGAGATATCAAACCCGTTAAACTCATTACAACAGCGTAGGGAAATGCCAACTTAACCATTTTTATATAGGAAAGCCTTATTAACGGGGCTAATGATGACGTAAGCAAAAACAAAAAGGCAGCCTGGCCGTTCGGTGTTGAGACAGAGGGTATGTTTGTTCCCATATTTATGGACACAGCCAATTTCCATAGATGGTGAATTTGAAGGAGTTGAGCCGACGTTGCATTATGGAGATTGGAACCAAGAAACGGCAAAATATCCTTAAAATGATTAACCGTTTCTTCCATATAAACAGTGGCAACAAAAACATTATCGCTTATGGCAGAAAGCAGCCCGTTTGCAAGATAGTATGCCGTAAGCTGTTTTTTACCCTCAAGCATCAAAACATAGTCAATTACGGGTTTGAAAAGGTGATTTGTTTGTATTACGGCAACTATGGCAAAAAATACGGCAAGAAGTGCGGTAAACGGCAAAGCCTCTTCAAATGCACGACCGATTCTGTGTTCTTCGGTGATACCGTTAAAAGAAACCAATAACACAATAACGCTCAAGCCAATCAAGCCGACCTCGGCAAAATGAAATGCCAAAGAAATAATCAATACAATACCAACAAAAGCCTGAGATGCTAATTTTAATCTTGTACCTGCGTCTAATTTTTTCTCTTCATCTTTAACATAGTCTATGAGTATATTTCTTACATTATCGGGCATCGCAAAGCCATATCCGAAAATTTTAAGTTTCTCCAACGCATAACATGTCAAAATACCGGCAAACAAAACCGCTATAGAAACCGGAGCACAGTTGATAAAGAAAGCTTTAAAATTCCAACCTACCATATTTCCTATAAGCAAATTTTGAGGTTCTCCGACAAGTGTTGTAGCGCCGCCCAAAGCGGTTCCCACAGCTCCGTGCATCATAAGATTTCTCAAAAAACCCCTGAATTCCTCCAAATCCTCTCTGTGGTGTTCTTTTATATCATCATCGTTTTTTAAATTCGAGGAATCTTTAAAGTGTTTTCCCGAGGCTGCCTTATGATAAATTCCGTAAAATCCGTATGCAACGGCAATAATGACAGCCGTAACAGTCAAGGCATCCAAAAAAGCCGATAAAAAAGCTCCAAGAAGCAGAAAAATCAACGATATACCCGTTTTTGATTCTATCTTAGTTAAAAGTCTCGAAAACAGAAACAGCAGTCCTTCACGCATAAAGTAGATACCGGCAACCATAAACATCAACAAAAGCAAAACCGGGAAGTTTTTTAACAGCTCCTCATAAACCGATTCAGCACTTGTCATTCCCATAACGACAGCCTCAAGCGCTATCAACCCGCCGGGTGCCAACGGATAGCACTTCAAAGCCATAGCAAGCGTAAAAATAAACTCGATTATCAAGAGCCATCCAGCTATAAAACCACCGAAAATAAAAAATACGAAAGGATTAACAATAATAAACGCTATTATCAAAAATTTATACCAATTTGCCGTGTTACCGAGAAAGTTGTCAAAAAATGCCCTACCCAAGGTTTTCCTCCAAAAAATTATATTGAGAGTAGTATTGCATAGGTGTTTAGCTATTGCAATATATATATTCAAACTCTATAATTATTGCTCGCTTATCGGAGGTTTTGTGAAAAAAAATTTACTGTTCGGTCACATAGAGGCAATGAGCGCCATACTAATCTGGAGTACAACATTTGTTCAAACTAAAATACTGCTCGCCTATTTAACACCGGTCGAAATTTTAATATTTCGTTTCAGTGTTGCTTTTATACTGCTTTACCTTCTTTATCCCAAAAGTTATCACACAAATTTAACGGATGAAATAAAATTCATTGGGCTTGGACTTAGCGGTATTTTTATGTACTACATACTTGAAAACGAGTCTTTGATTTATACTCAAGCTGCAAATGTAGGCTTGCTTGTAACCACATCGCCACTTTTAACGGCTATTTTGGCACACTTTTTCTTAAAAAACGAACGTTTTAGCATAAATCTGCTTGTAGGTTTTTTTATGGCAGCAGCAGGAGTGGCGCTATTGGTTTTTAACAAATTCGGAATCATCAATATAGGTGATTTGTTGGCTTTTTTAGGGGCTTTGAGCTTCGGTGCATACTCCGTTCTCCTAAATCTGATTCCCGCAAAATATCACTATTTATATGTAACAAGGAAGAGTTTTCTATACGGTCTAATCTTTATGCTTATATATACGCTTTTAACCAAAAATTCGATAAACTTCGACTCTCTTCAAAAACCGGTTGTTTTCTTAAACCTTCTTTTTCTTTCTATTTTTGCCTCCGGCATCTGTTTTGTGTTGTGGAAACTGGCTGTTGATAGTATAGGCTCTGTGGCAACCAGCACATATATTTATCTAACGCCTCTTTTGAATGCCGTTGCTGCCGTTGTCATACTGAAAGAAAAGATAACGCATACACTTTTTTGGGCGGGTTTTTTAATCATAGGTGGACTGTTTGTTTCTCAAAAACACGATTTTACAAGGTTTTTAATAAAAAAATCGGGTATATAGATATGAATAAAAACGAAATATCAGTATCAAAAAACAGAATATCGAAGGTTGTCAGCAAAAACGTATATCTGTCGATTGGAAGTAACCTTTCGAATAGGAAGAGGAATATTATAAAAGCCATCTTGCTGCTTAACGGAAGCAATAAGATAAGAGTTATAAAACGTTCTTCAATATATGAAAGTGAAGCCTGGGGATACACAAGGCAGAAACCCTTTTACAATGCCGTTATAAAAATAGAAACAACGCTAAATCCTTTTGAACTGCTTCAACTCTGCAAGGCTGTAGAAAGGAAGATAAAAAGAGTAAAAAAATTTAAGTGGGGTCCAAGAACTGTAGATATAGATATATTAATTTACAAAAGATTGAAAATTTATACAAAAAAGTTGACAATTCCTCACAAATATATTACACAAAGGATATTCAGTATCGTTCCGTTAGCCGAGATAGACAAGACTATCAGGTTAAACGGACAAAAACTTAACAGCTTTATCGGCGGATTCAGTGAGAAGTTAAAATCCGTCGATTAACGAGGTGAATTTGAAGATATGCAAAAGACCTCTTGATGAGGCTTTGAGCAACAATACGAAAAAAACTATTAGCCTATGCACCTAAAACGAGGTGTATAGGCTTTTTATTTAAGGAGTGTATGTTATGAATGTTCCTCAAATCGTTGCTATGAAGGACAAAGAGAAGATTTCCATGTTAACTGCTTACGACTACACGTCCGCAAGAATTGCCGACGAAGCCGGTATAGACATTATTCTTGTCGGCGACTCTTTGGGTATGGTTATGCAGGGAAAAACCTCAACGATACCTGTAACAGTGGATGAGATGATATACCACGCAAAGATGGTAAAACAGGGAACAAAAAACGCATTGATAGTTGTCGATATGCCCTTTATGAGCTATCAAGCCGACTATGTGGAAGCTGTGCGAAACGCCGGCAGAATAATGAAAGAAACAGGATGCGATGCCGTTAAGCTCGAAGGAGGCAGAGAGTTTGCCGTCACCATTAATGCAATAGTATCTGCAGGAATCCCGGTTATGGGACATTTGGGACTAACGCCTCAATCAATAAACATCTTCGGCTCATACAAAGCAAGAGGTAAAAACGAAAAAGAGGCAAAAAAAATTATAGAGGATGCCAAATATATTCAAGAGGCAGGCGTTTTCTCCATAGTTTTGGAGTCTGTTCCCAAAAATCTTGCAAAAAAGGTCACTCAAAGCGTTTCCGTTCCCACCATAGGAATAGGAGCCGGTGTTCATACTGACGGTCAGGTTCTCGTATTCCACGATATGCTCGGGCTGTTTGACGATTTTAAACCGAAATTCGTTAAACGATACGCTCATCTGAAAAAGGAGGCTGTAGAAGCGGTTAAAACATATACAAAAGAGGTAAAAGAAGAGAGTTTTCCAACGGACGAACACTCTTATGAATAGGGGTTAATTATGAGAATAGTGTATGAACCCTATGAAATGCAGGAAATAGCAAATAAATATAGAGAATGGGGCAAAACAATAGGCTTTGTTCCAACTATGGGATACCTGCATAAAGGACATCTATCGTTGGTAAAAGAGGCAAAAAAGAACAATGACGTTACGTTTGTCAGCATATTCGTAAACCCGACACAGTTTGCCCCAAATGAGGACTTGGACAAATACCCAAGGGATATTGAAAGGGATGAGGAGCTTTTAAAAAGAGAGGGTGTTGATTTTCTGTTTTATCCTACCGTGGAGAATATGTACCCAGACGGCTTTCAAACCTACGTAAGCGTTGAAAATTTGACCCAGGTGCTTGAAGGTGCTTCAAGGCCGACCCATTTTAGGGGAGTCACAACGGTTGTCAGCAAGTTGTTCAACATAACAAAACCTCACAGGGCATATTTTGGCAAAAAAGATGCACAACAGCTTATAGTTATTAAAAAAATGGTTGAGAACTTAAACTTTGATGTTGAAATTGTAGGCTTACCTATCGTAAGAGAAAGCGACGGACTTGCCATGAGTTCAAGAAATAAATACCTAAACAAGAAAGAGAGAGAGGAAGCCGTTTGCCTGTATAAATCGCTGCAAAAGGCGAAAGAGATGATAGATAAAGGAACAGACGATGCCGAAACAATAAAACAAGAGATGCGCAAAATAATTGAGAAATACGAAATTCCCAAAATTGACTATATAAGCATAAACAGCCTATCCGAATTGAAAGAGTTAAAAAAGATAGAAAAGGACAATACGCTTATATCTTTAGCTGTTTTTGTCGGAAAAACACGCTTAATAGATAATTTATGGATTTAAAAAGAAACGTTTGGAGGTTGTAGATATATGTTAAGAGAGGTTTTAATCGGAAAGATTCACAGAGCAACCGTTACCGAGGCTGATTTGAACTATGTCGGAAGCATAACCATAGATGAAGATTTGATGAGCGCCGCCAACATAAAGGAGTATGAGTATGTCCATATCTGGAACATAGATAACGGTGAGCGATTCCAAACCTATACGATTAAAGGAAAGAGAGGAAGCGGGGTTATCTGCCTAAACGGTGCAGCTGCAAGAAAGGTCTCTGTAGGTGATAAAATTATCATTGCAGCATTTGGTATGACAGATGAAAAAGAACTGACAAACTATGCGCCGAGCGTTGTTATAGTTGACGATAACAATAAAATAGTCGAACAACACAAAGGAATGTAACACAAACTGACAAAAAAGTCTGCAAAAAGCAGGTATTCCCATAAAAAATTATCTAAAATTAGTATTTCTTTGAACTATAACGTAGAATAGAATATACTTTTATTGGTTTTTTGTTTAAAATTTTAAAGCAATCGAAGGAGTTAAAATGAAAGATGATATATTTGACGTAATAGTCGTTGGTAGTGGAGTCGGAGGATTGGCGGCAGCTACTGCAGCCTCCAAAGCTAAAGCAAAAACACTGATTCTTGAGGCTATGCCTTTTGTTGGTGGCTATATCAATCCCTACACCGTTAAAGGCTATAGTTTTGATACGGGGCTTCACTACTTGGGAGAGTTGGGTGAAAACGGAAGCTTCAGAAAACGCCTGGAGAAATTAGGTATATGGGAAATGGTTGATTTTATAGAGATAAATCCCGACTGCATAGGCAAGTACCACTTTAACGGCAAGGTTTTTTGTCTTCCAAAGGGTATTGACAATTTTAAAAAACGCCTATTTACCATGTTCCCTGATGAAAAAAATGCTGTTGAAGCCCTTATAGGATTGCTAAAGGATATACAAAAAGCATCTTCAATAGGCGCAAAAGGTCCCAAAAATCCCGAATTCGCCAAATATATGCCTTTTTTTATGAAATTAATGAAAAAATCCTACGGTCAGTTGATAGATGAAATTACAAACAATCAAGAACTGAAATATATATTTTCCATAATGTCAGGTGAAGCCGGACTGCCGCCCGATAGAGCCTCCGCTTTCACTGCCCTCATTCTTCTTCACTACCTTGAGGGCGGATATTATCCAAAAGGCGGCAGCGGAGCTTTAAGGGATGCGTTTATAAACGCCATAAAAGAAAACGGGGGCATAATCAAAACGTCGCACAGGGTAATTAAAATATGCAAAAGCAGCGGTCTGTTTAAGGTTTTAACTGAGAAAGGGGAATTTTCCTCAAAAAATGTTATATCAGACGTTGACCCGCAGTTAACATTCACGCAGCTGTTGGATGAAAAAATAAATATAGAGTCTTTGAAAAAAAAGGCTCTAAAATTGCAACCCTCCATCGGCTCTTTCTATGCTTTTTTGGTAACCGATTTAAACCTCGAACAGTTGGGTTTTGGAGACTTCAATCTCACACACACCGATACGCTTGACTTAAACGAGGCGTTTGATGAGTGGGATGAGTTTAAAAATTTCTTTTTGACCGTACCTACTTTAAAGGACAAAAACTGCGCCTGCGCACCCAAAAATTACCACACAATAGAAGTAATATCTATGGCGCCTTTTGAGCCTTTTCAAAAATGGGCAAACAAGCCCCCCAGGCAACGGGGAGATGACTACCTTAAGCTAAAACTATCCTTGGGAGACAGGTTGCTAACAAAGGTAGAGAAATACATACCCAACCTCAGGAAACATCTTATATTCAAAGATTTTGCGACTCCATTAAGCAATCTTTTTTGGGTAAACGCACCCTTTGGCGGAGATTACGGACCAAACCAAACACCAAGCCAAATGGGACCCGGAAGATTCCCTATAAAGACGAAGGTAGAGGGTTTGTATCTTTGTGGAGCCGGTACGCTTGCAGGAGGAATATCCCCCTCCATAGCTTCAGGCGATATAGCAGCTTCTTTGGCTTTGAAAGAAAGTTAATTGAGAATTGTAAAAGCGGACGGACAAACACACTACTCCGCCCGCTTTCGTAAGCCTATATTCTTTTTCCCAAATCGAGCTCTTTTTTGAAATCTGTCTCTCTAAATTCAAATGTTCTTCTTTCGCCCTCTTTCAGAAGCTCTTGCTCATAGGCTCTTAAATCCTTGCGCATAACCTTTGAGCTGATTGTTTTTGGGAATTCCTGCAAAAATTCTATAGATCTCGGGCGTTTGTAAGGAGCTATATTTTTTCTGATAAACTTAAATATATCCAAGGCTATCTCTCTTCCCGGCTTATAGTCGGGTTTCAAAACTATAAATGCCTTCGGGACAATCCTCTCACGCTCATCAATCGTGGGAACAACGGCAACCTCCAAAACAGCATAATGAACGGATATCTCACTTTCCACCTCAAACGGTGATATTCTATAATCCAGGCTCTTAAATACATCGTCGGTTCTTCCTACAAAGAAAAAGTAACCGTCCTCATCGTAGTATGCAGCATCACCCGTCAGATACCAATCATTTTGGAATACCCTATCGTTAACCTCCTTATCGTCGTACTTATACAACAGTCCAAGAGGTTTGTCCGGTTTAACCTTAACACAGATTTGTCCGTCACCTCCGGGTTTAACCTTATTAAACGATTCGTCAAGAATCTCTATATGGTATCCCGGCGCACATTTACCGAAAGAGAGCTCCTTTCTCGGCTCATTCGGGAAATTCGCTACCATACAGGTGCTTTCCGTTTGACCGTAACCCTCTCTAATTTCAACACCCAAAGCCTCTTCAACCTTTTCAACAACCTCAGGAATTAAAGGCTCGCCGGCACTGACAACCTGCCTCAAATTAAATCTATATTTACTTAAATCCTCAAGGGTGAGAAGTTTAAGAACACTCAACGGAGCGCACAAAGTGCTTATTTTGTACTTCTCAAGCATTCTCAAGACAAGTTCCGCATCAAATTTACTGTACTGAAGAATGAAAATCGTAGCGCCCGCATTCCAGGGTGTAAATATGCTGCTCCAAGCATACTTCGCCCATCCCGGCGAGCTTATGTTGTAGTGCACGTCTCCTTTCCTTGTATTTACCCAATACATAGTGGTTAAATGCCCAACGGGATATATGTGCGTATGCATAACCAATTTCGGCTTTGCGGTTGTGCCTGATGTGAAAAACAGATAGCACTCATCGGTTGCATATGTTGGCTCATCGGGTGTAAATTCATCCGAATATTTATCAACACTCTTTGTGTAGTTTATCCACCCCTCTCTCTCCTGATCGCCTATATTGATAAGTTTAACCTTATCCAAAACAGCTTTATCCACCTTCATAACCTTATCAACATACTCGTCTTGGGCTATTACGAACTTTATGTTTCCCCTTTCAATTCTATCGGCTATGTCCTTTGCGGGCAGTATGGTTGCACCCGGTATATATACGCCTCCGGATTTCATTAAACCAAGTGTTAGCTCGTGACCTTCGGGAATCGCTTCCATAATGATAAAAGCCCTATCACCCTTTTTTAAGCCTATATCCTTGAGGAAGTTAGCAACTTTATTGGATCTCCTCCTCATCTCGTCGAAGGTTAACTTCTTCTCGTCGTAGTTTTCATTAACCCAAATTAAAGCCAAATCATTATTGCCCTGTGCCATTTTATCGAAATAGTCCAAAGCCCAGTTGAACTCCTTAATATCAGGCCACTTGAAGTTCTCATACGCTTCCTTATAGCTCTTAACATTAAGCAGAAAATCCCTTGCTTCCAAAAATTTACCTACATCACTACCCATAAAATACCCCCCTTTAAAATTAATTGTTAATTTAACAAACTTTACATATTCCTTCTGTATTTTCCACCGACCTCAAATAACGTATGGGTTATTTGACCCAAAGAACAGTATTTGACAACCTCCATCAATTCGCTGAATATATTTTCATTATTTACAGCCGCTCTTCTCAATCTGTTTAAATACTCTTTGCTAAAAGCTTTGTTTCTTTCGTAAAATAGTTTAAGATTTTCAACCTGCTGCCTCTTTTCATCCTCCGTTGACCTGCTTAACTCTATGGGTTTTGATTCCTCAATATGTTTGGGCAAAAAGGTGTTGACGCCTATTATAGGCAATTTACCAGAATTTTTCAACCTTTCGTAATACAAAGATTCTTCTTGTATCTTATTTCTCTGATATCTTGATTCCATTGCACCCAAAACGCCGCCTCTTTTGGATATTCTGTCAAATTCTTTAAGCACCTCTTCCTCAACGAGGTCTGTTAATTCCTCGATTATATATGCGCCTTGAAGCGGATTCTCGTTTTTTGCCATTCCGAACTCGTTGTTTATAATCATCTGAATTGCCAAAGCCCTTCTGACAGACTCTTCCGTTGGAGTTGTTATTGCCTCATCGTATGCGTTTGTATGAAGTGAGTTACAATTATCGTAGATTGCCATCAACGCCTGGAGTGTTGTTCTTATGTCGTTAAACTCTATTTCCATTGCGTGCAGGGAGCGACCGGAGGTTTGAATATGGTATTTCAACTTTTGACTCCTTGGCGATGCCTTGTACAGGTTTTTCATAGCTACAGCCCAGATTCTTCTTGCCACCCTGCCTATAACGGCATATTCTATATCCATTCCGTTTGAAAAGAAAAATGACAGGTTTCTTGCAAAAGCGTCAACATCCATTCCCCTTGATAGGTAGTACTCCACGTATGTAAATCCGTTTGCAAGTGTTAAAGCAAGTTGGGTTATGGGGTTTGCCCCGGCTTCTGCTATGTGGTATCCTGAAATGGAAACGGAGTAGTAATTTCTGACGTTGTAATCTATAAAATACTGCTGAATATCTCCCATAAGCTTCAAAGAAAAGTCGGTGGAAAACAGACAGGTGTTTTGAGCCTGGTCTTCTTTTAAAATATCCGCTTGAACAGTGCCTCTTACAACGTTTAAGGTCTTTTTCTTAATTTCATCATATATATCCTTATCAACAACAAAATCACCGCTAACACCAAGAAGTCCCAAACCGAGGTGGTTTTCAACCGTTGCATCATTAACGCCGAATTTTGTGTTGTATGTCGGTCGAGGAAGGTTAAGTTTTTTGTAGTATTCGTTTATCTTATCCATAGCTTGCCCGAACTTGTTGTTATCCCTTAAGTACTTCTCAACCTGCTGGTCTATTGCGGCATTCAAGAACATGGCAAGCATCATAGGTGCAGGACCGTTGATTGTCATAGATACAGATGTGTTTTTATCGCACAAATCGAATCCGCTGTAGAGTTTTTTGGCATCGTCAATCGTCGGAACAGATACGCCGGCATTTCCAATTTTGCCGTAAATATCCGGTCTTTTGTCCGGGTCTTCTCCATAAAGCGTTATCGAATCAAAAGCGGTGGAGAGTCTGCTGAAGGGCTGTCCTTGAGAGACATAGTGAAAACGTTTGTTTGTTCTTTCGGGTGTACCCTCGCCTGCAAACATTCTTGTGGGCTGCTCATCCTGCCTTTTTAGAGGGAAAAGCCCTCCCGTATATGGGAACTCTCCCGGGATATTCTCCTTCAACCTGTACTTTACAATCTCACCGTAATCCTCAGACTGAGGCAGTGAAACCTTGGGAATAGAATTGCCGGAAAGCGTCGTTGTTCTGAGTTTGTAGGTTATCTTCCTATCCCTGATTTTTGCAATTAGCTCATCCTTTTTATACTCCTCTTTAAGTTTTGGCCATTCATCGATAAGTTTTTTCACGTTTGTATCCATAGATTCTTTTATCTTTTCGGCTTCCCTACCCAAAACATCAACGGAGCTTTTAACGGCTTTATCGTCATATTTACCCTTAATATTCTCAATATGTTTTTTTGATTTTTCCAGTGCGAACAACTTTGTTGCCAATTCCGATTGAGCCTTGACATATTTATGATAATCCCTTACGGTGTTTGATATTTCACTTAAATATCTGCTCCTTGTAACGGGAATCAAGGAAACATTAGACGATTTTGCCGATACGGAAAAATTTGACGGCACCTCCTTAATAAAACCCACCTTTTTCATCAACTCAAAAAAGAAGTATGTGGTTGCATCGTCATTGAACCTTGACGCTATAGTACCATAAACCGGCATCTCTTCGAGCGGTTTGTCGAACAATTTGAAATTTCTGGCATACTGTTTGCGTATCTCGTACAAAGCGTCTTCGGCATTTTCCTTGTCGAATTTGTTAAGCACAACCATATCCGCATATTCAAGCATATTTATTTTTTCAAGCTGCAGAGCTGCTCCGTATTCAGGCGTTGTTACGTATATATTTATATCAGAAACGTTCACAATCTCTATATCGTTTTGACCTGAACCCGCCGTTTCAACAATAATCGAGTCAAAACCGGCAATTTTAAACAGTTTAATTATGTTCCCCAACGATTTTGAAACGGATGTGTTGGCAGAACGCGTTGCAATAGATCTCATATACAAGGACTCATTGGGAAGCGTATTTATTCTGATTCTGTCGGCAAGAAGTGCACCGCCGCTTTTTCTTGTGGGGTCAACGCCGATTATGCCTACCTTTTTCTCTTTGACATTGTCCACAAAACGCAACAAAATCTCATCAACCAACGTCGATTTTCCGGCACCACCCGGACCGGTAAAGCCCAAAACCTTGACATCTTTTTTATCGGATTTAGCGAAATAATCATCAAGGAGAGCTTGATATTTGTCATTCCATTTCGCCGAAGCCATCAAATCCTCAACGGCGCTAACGGCTTTGGGTAGAAATCTTTCAATATTTTCCAAGTAGCTTTCCAACTCATCGGCTTTGTAGGGCAAAAAATCGCTTTTTTCCATCATATAATCAACCATGCCCTCAAGCCCCATTTCAACACCGTCTTGCGGAGAGAATATCTTTGCTATGCCGTATGCCTCAAGCTCTTTAATCTCCTCGGGGACAATAACTCCGCCGCCTCCGCCGAAAATTCTTATATCGGATGCACTGTTTTGCTTGAGCAAGTCGTACATATATTTAAAAAATTCCATATGTCCGCCCTGATAAGATGTTATTGCTATAGCCTGCACATCCTCTTCCAGTGCGGCGTTTACAATCTCCGCAACACTTCTGTTGTGACCGAGATGTATAACCTCGGCGCCTTTATCCTGAATTATTCTTCTGAATATGTTGATAGAGGCGTCGTGCCCGTCAAATAAGCTTGTAGCCGTTACAACACGTATCCTGTTTTTAGGTTCATAGGACATACAAACAACCTCCTTTATTCAATCAATTCAAATTTCCAAGCGCAGTGATACTCCTTAGGTAACTTATCGGGCGGAGCTGCGATTGCAGTTGTTTTAATTCTTGAATCTATTGTCGATGCAAAATAGGAATACTCCACTATACCAACCGGCTTGCACGGAAAATATTCCATTTTTTTTCTCTCCCTTGCCTGCTGAACCCTACAGGTTGTCATCTTTAAAATTAGTGTATGTTCATCGGGTCTTTCTATAACCTGCTCGTTAATTCTTCTGTACATCCTGAAATTCAGTGCCTTCTCAAGTCCGTCAAGCCCGCTGTTTTCTGGAAGTTTTAATCTTTTCATAATCCTTTTTGCCTCAATAACCGTAAAATCCTTCCAGGCTTCAATATCCAACTCAATAGCCTTTTGTATGCCGTAGGAACGTTCAACGGCTTGAAACCAAAGCCCGTCGTGAGCAAGCCAATTTTTTGCTTCATCTTCAATTACGCCGATCAACTCCTCTTTTGAGAGTTCTTCAAGTTCGGGATATTTCATTGAAATTAACCTCCTTATTTAAACATCATTTTCGATATGACAATTCTCTGAATCTCATTTGTTCCCTCATATATCTCGGTGATTTTTGCATCTCTATACATTCTTTCTATCTCGTAGTCTGCAATATATCCGTATCCGCCAAAAATCTGCATAGCCTCTTTTGTCACATATGTCGCCGTTTCCGAAGCATAAGCTTTTGCCATAGATGATTCTATTATGAAATTTTTGTTGCTATCTTTAAGCCAGGCGGATTCATAAACCAACAGCTTTGAAGCCTCTATCCTCATTGCCATATCAGCCAACTTAAACTGTATTGCCTGAAATGAGCTTATTGCCTTTCCGAACTGTTTCCTTTCCTTTGAATATTCCAAAGCTCTCTCAAAAGCTCCCTCAGCTATGCCGAGCGCCTGTGCTGCTATGCCTATTCTGCCGCCATCCAATAAATCCATTCCTATTTTAAAGCCTTCTCCCTTTTTGCCAAGCAGATTCTCTTTGGGTATTTTTAGATTATCAAATGCAAATGCCGAGGTGTATGTTCCTCTTATACCCATTTTTTCCTCATTTCTTTGAAGCTCAATACCCTCATTGCTCAAATCAACAACAAATGCGCTTATGCCTTTATGCCTCAAGAATTTATCGAATGTGGCAAACAGTATTCCGTAATCCCTATACCCGCCGTTTGTCACAAAAATCTTGTTGCCGTTTATAAGGTAACAGTCTTCTTTTTCTTCAACGGTCGTGGATATATTTGCTACGTCACTTCCGGCTTCCGGCTCGGTCAACAACACGCAGCCAATTTTTTCTCCTTTTGCAAGCGGAGCGAGGTATTTCTCCTTCTGCTCCCTGCTTCCGAAAGCAAGTATCGGATTGCAGGCTAAAGACGTGTGTGCTGAAATCAAAACCCCTGTTGAGGCACAGACCTTTGAAATTTCCTCCACAACAAGTATGTATGATAAAAAACTCAAACCCGCACCGCCGTACTCTTCCGGAATATAGACACCGAAAAAACCGAGTTCTGATAACTTTTTAATAATTTCATCCGGTATTTTATGGTTTTTGTCAATCTCTGAGGCTATCGGTTTTAGCTCTTTTTGTGCAAACTCCCTTGCCGTTTCCT
>WGCD01000122.1 GCA_015493995.1 Desulfurellaceae bacterium | reverse complement strand
CTTCAAGTATCCAATCCTGACCCAATATTATATAGAAATTATCAAACCTGTGTTTTACATATGCCAATCTCAATCTAAAATTGGAGCTGTGTGCAAAATCGCCCTCAATTTTCCCTGACAGATTTGCATCTTTGTTTCTGAATACAAAACCTATTCTACTCCATCCCGCATCTGCATCTGATTTGGTCTTATTATAGGTTTGTCGATACAATGTTGAACTTGCTGCCGTAGTATCTTGGGGCATATTACTGTGATCAGGGTCGTTTGACATCTGTGTATCCCATAAGTATATACTTCTAATAAAACCATATATAGTTGCCTGTGTATTGCCCTTAAGTGTTACCGTACCTGCAAAGGCAGATGTTGAGACAGCAGCAGTAGAACAAATTAAAGATGCAGCTGCCGCCAGTGAGATAAGCCTTTTTCTCATAACAGATAAAGTCTCCTTTTAAAATTTATAAAATATAAACTTTTACATACTTTCATAGCAAACACTTAGATAGTCAATCTATCTGCTCTTTCATCAAAATGTCTCTTTTCTCTCGGATTATCAACCATAGTTATGGTCGGGCTGAAAAATATACCGACAAAATGCATGATTTTACTGAAAGGTATATACCCTATAAGTAAAAGTACCAATGAATAGTGAAGCAGGAAAAGTAAATTTGTAGGTATATTTACAGGACTGAATATAAGCAGCCTGTTGAAAAAAACATCCAATTGAATGACAGCCTTTTCAAGCTGAGCAGCTGGCTGTAATAGGATCTCGGAAAGACCGACGACAGTTATGGCCATCAGCAGTATAAGTATAAAATAATCCGATAGTATGCTGATAAATTTTACCCTGTCTATAAATATCCTTCTAAAAAATAGATACAGTAGAGAGATAAGCATCAATACACCAAAAAAAAGACCTATAGGAATCAAGGCATTATACCAAGCAGGCGGATGCCCACTGTAAAAGTCATATACATAATGCCTCATAAGATGCTGTATCATAACAATAGCAAAAGACACGTGAAAAACATATCCCCCAAGCCAGGCAGATTTATCGGATTTATACAGAGTTTTAAAGAAAAATACCTCCCCCATCAACCTCCAAAAAGCCCCCCAGCTTGTTTTTGGAGCAGGAGTAAGAGGAATTTTAACACACATGGGTGTTTTTATATATAGTATGATTCTCCATATTACCCCAATAATGAAAGTCAGAAAAACAGTGTATGTTAGAATAACATAAATGATGCTTACAAAACTTAAACCTTTCATTTACATATCTCCTTTTGTTAGAAAAGGTTAATATGACAGCGATTCTTTAAATAAATCGCTGTCATATTAAAGTTATACGCACCCAGTGGGCTTCGATAAACCGGCATATCGTACAAGCTGTCTTGCCGGACCTTCAGGGAATAGGGTGTATATGTATTTATTACCTTCTCTTACATTTTTCAGATTATAGATTTCGGCTACTTTCTTAGCCACTGCTTTTATAGGAGGAGCTACATTGTACTCATCAAAATACTCTCTCATCCAGTCAATCAACTTCCAATGTCCATCTGTTAACTCTATATCATCCTCCTTGGCCATAAATTCAGCTAATTCTTTATTCCAATCCTCTTTGTGCTGGACATATCCTTCATCGTCAACTTCAATCTTTTTCCCCTGAAATTCTATATAAGGCATACCAAACCTCCTAAAAAAATTTATCTTTTACTTACATATCCGCAAGGGCAGTTATCGACGCATTTCATACAGCCGTCACAAGTCTCAAGATGAAATTCATAATGCTGGCCAATCGGTAATTTCTTAACACAGCCATGCGAACAGTAGGTATAACAATTTCCACAGTCAAAACACATACCGCAGCTCATACATCTTTTTACTTCTGCAAAAAACTCCTCTTCTTTCAGCTTGTTCATAAACGGCTCAAAATCATTCACTCTTTCTTTTGGAGACCTATATGTTCTATTATGCCTTGGTATGGAATCATACAGCTCTATATGCATACCCTTTGTTTCTATAATTTCTCTTGTGTCGGCACTTATAAATTTTTCACCGGTGAGCTTTTCCGCTATATTAAAAGCGGCATTTTTTCCATGACCTATGGCTGTTGTTACATACATTAATTTGGGTCCTGCCACATCCCCGCCGGCAAAAATTTTTTCATCACCCTCTATCGTATAATTATCTTGGATTGCGAGAAATCTCTCGGGAACAGCTGTAAATATATCCTCAAGACCAGAATAAGAAGGCCTTTGCCCAACAGAATAAATAAGTGTCGTAGCTTCAACCGTAAATTCCGAACCTTCTATTATTGAGATTTTACTTGCATGGCCCCTTTCATCTTTTTCATCAACTCTAATTCTTTTAAACTTAACGCCGGCAAGCCTTCCATCTTCAACAACAAGTTCAACAGGTACGGTAGCAAACTGAAATTCAATATCCTCTTCATAAGCTTCCTTGGCTTCTTCGGACGCAGCTTTCATAAATTCCTCTTCATCAGGAATGGTTCTTCTGTATGCAAATGTAACTTTTGCTCCCAAACGCCTGCTGATCATGGCAGAATCCGCAGCGGTATCAGCTCCTATAACCACTACATCACTACCAACATCAAGGTTTTCTCCTTTGGCATATCTTCTTAAGAAATCAAGACCTGAATATACCCCTTTAACAGAATCAATACCTTCGAGTTTCGGTTTATCCGGTTTATGTGCGCCTATGGCAAGATAAATAGCGTCAAATTGACTTTTTATCTCATCTATGCCGACATCCTTACCTATGGTTATACCACATTTTATACTAACTCCAAGGTCAATTATTCTTTGAATCTCGGCATCCAATATATCTTTCGGGAGCCTGAAATTCGGAATACCGTACCTCAGCAATCCACCGGGTTTTTCTTCTTTCTCAAATATTGTAGTATTAAACCCAAGCCTCGAAAGATGGTATGCAGCAGACAAACCTGAGGGACCGCTTCCTATGATGGCAATATTATAGGGATATTGTTCGTCTTTCACTTTTTTCAGAGGCAGCTTGTTTTCTATAGCATAGTCGCCGACATACATTTCGCTGGCATTGATGTTGACGGGTGCTTCTTTATCCTTCCTGTTACAGCGAGACTCGCAGGGGTGCGGACATACTCTGCCCGTTGTCGATGGCAGAGGATTTGTTTGTGTTATTATATAGAAAGCTCCCTCTAACGCCTCCTGAGGTGTCCTTTTGTAGTTCTCAGCCTGTGCAACGTATTGGAGGAATTCACGCACCTTCTCTCCATTCGGACACGTATCTATGCATGGCGGCTTTTTCTCCTCGTAGTATGGTCTGTAAGGGGACTGTTCTACAACGGCCCCCTTGGATGCAAACATAAGAGATTTTTTTTTCTTTTTTTTAACAACTTTAACTGCCATAAATTACTCCCTAATGCTCTAATATTTGTTTTTTTCCGTTAATCCTCAGGCAAAGTTAAAAAACTAGAACCTGCATATCCGTAAACCAAAGTTCCCTTATCCGTAAGTTCCCTTAAAATATTTTTTACATCTTTCCTCGTTACACCCTCATCTCCGAAGGTTTCCGCCACTCCTTTCTCTATTTCCAGAGGCTTAAATCTCTTTTTCCCTTTGTATTCCTTTATTAGATCGATTATGTGCTTTTCTATTTTACCTTTTAATTCATCATTCATATCGAGCCTCCTTTTTTATCTACAATGTTACATGATTGGAGTAATTCATCGTGCATTCACCCAACCTAAAGTCATCAATATGATATTTTGTGAATTCAAACCCTGTAATTCTAAAGAATTTAGGCCATCCAATCCTCTCTATCCATTCTCCAACACGTTCAAGCGGCTTGGCACCTTCCTTATAAGCATCAAGTATTGTTTTAACCGCATCTATCACCTCAGGCCATCTCGGAGGATTGTTCGGTATAAATGGAATTGCAAGTTTGGAAAATGTAGGCTTCATTCTTGCATTAGATATCTTTCCTCCTACAAATATGGCCAAACCGTCATTTAGAGGATCAGCAATAGGCAGAGCGGGACATACGGAATAACAGTTGCCGCAGAACACGCACCTATCTTCGTCTATTTCTACGGTCGGCTTTCCATCCTCTGTTCTTGCGGGTTTAATTGCATCCACAGGGCATGCCGAGACTACCGATGGGATTTCGCAAAGGTCGTTTACTCTATCAACAAGAACATGCGGCGGTCTTCTATGAATACCCACTATGGAAATATCCGCCGCTCCGACAGAACCGCACATGTTTAAACAACATGCAAAACCTATTCTGACCTTTGCCGGCAGCTGTTCGGTTATGAAGTAATCATAAAGTTCATCCATTAAGGATTTAACTACGCCGGATGCATCACTTGCAGATGTGTGACAATGCAGCCATCCTTGAGTATGCACTATATTGGCTATACACTTTTTAACGCCACCCACAGGAAATCCTAATGTTTCATTAACGTCTTCTATAAGATTATCGATATTTTCATCGCTATCGAGCAAAAATTCAATATTATTCCTTGTAGTAAACCTCACATGCCCCTTACAGTATTTATCAGCCAAATCAGCGATTGTTCTTACAGTATCAGAGCTAAGCAGTCTTATAGAACCAACTCTAACCGTATAGAGCTTTTCACCCGACTCAGATACGTGGAACATAACTCCGGGTTTTATATAGTCATGATATTTCCATTTACCATAGTTTCTTTTAATAATATCCGGTAAAAAATCTTCATAGTTTGGCGGTCCTATATCCGTTATTCGAACTCTTCCGCTTGCTTTATCAGGCATAATAACCTCCGACATCAAGTTTATTAATTAAAATGGTTTTATTATTCTTCATCTTCATCATCCTCTTCTTCTTCGTCCTCTGAAAAGTATTCCTCGAACTTAATAAACGGGTTTGCCCTTGGATGAGCCACCATTTCCGGTATGGGGTCGATTCCGATTTCTTCTAAGAAATTACCTATGCCGACTCTTTGAATAAGCTCGCCGACTCTTTCTCTGTTTTGTCCGTACTCATCCCAGAAATCCCAGATTCGCTGCACAAGGTCTTTAAAAAATGCATAATTGTTCTTTTTATCTTCTTCAACATCATAGAATGGTATGAGGACAAATCCGAGCCTTGGTCCCTGCACCATTGGCACTTTGGCACCTATTCTTATCTGGGCACCCTTTTCAACGCCCGGTCTCAATGCTTTGGGCATAGTATTGATGCAGTGCATACACTTAACACAGCTGGAATCATCAATTGTGAGTTTTTCACCGTCGAATGACATACATTTTGCAGGGCATCTATCTACAACGAGTTTTTGTATATCCATTTTCTTAGCATATTCTCTAACTGCATCCGGGTCTATTCTTATGTTGTCTTTCCAAATACCGACGACAGAGAGATCCGATCTGGCTCCAGATGCGACACAATCATTCGGGCATCCGGAGAATTTTATCTTGAATTTGTAGTTAAACGGCGGCCTATGGAGTTCGTTTTGAAATTCTTGAGTTATGTCCTGACACATATGAAGTGTATCATAGTTAGCCCATTCACATCTTGCAGGACCAACACATGCTGCAGGCGTCCTCAAAGCAGAGCCGCTCCCACCTTGGTCAAAACCCAATTTTGCAACGCTTTGAAAGAGGTCTTCGGCTTCTGCCTGAGTAAATCCCAGTACTTGTATATCTCCCGTTGCTCCGTGAAAATTGAACAATCCCCCCGCATATTTATCCCCGATATCCGCTAATTTTCTTAGGATGTCGCTGGTGTAGAAAAACCCCTGAACCTGATTAATTCTCATTGTATGATATTCTTTGGCTCCGGGAAATTTTTCCGGGTAGTTGCTGAATCTTCCAACTACGCCGCCGCCGTATCCTTTGACACCTGCCATTCCGCCATGCTTCCACAAAGGCATCTTGACATTGTAGGATTCTTCAAGCTGACCTATCAAATCCTCTGTTCTCGGTGCCTTAGCTGCGGCTTTTTCAAGCTCTTTGACAAAGCTTGGCCATTTTCCTGTTTTTAGCTGATCTAACTTGGGTGTATCGTACTTTTTACTCATCTCAACCTCCCTTCAATAGGTTTTAGTTTTATATTGCAATACTCTCTTTGCTGACTATATTTAAATCATTAAACAAAAATCTGATATCGGAATGACTCCTAAAAAAATCATCTGGAATTAAATTAAAGTTCAGAGAGTTCCTGCCAACGAAGCTCAGTATCTCTCTGTTGTTGGGTATCCATATACTGCATTGATTTATAGATTTAGTACCGTGTGTTTCTATAAAATCCCAGAAGCTTTCAGAATCTAAAAATATGGCCGTTTCAAAATTTAGCATATCCGCTCTGTTTTTTATTCTATGGCATGCTTTTTCTTCGATAGTTAATGCTGTTTTCCTTAGCATTTCAGAAAAGTATTTGTCTCTTCTGCTGTAAATATAAAGAATCTTGTCGTTTTTATTTAAATCATTAGATGGAGTTATGCCAAAGCTTTTCAAATGTTCCGCAACATCCTCGGAAGAAACAAATATATGCGGAAGTTTGGTTATATCGTTGAAATAGTCTATAAAAGCTTTCACGAAAGAATCTAAAACTCTGCCTTCGGAAAAAGCTATTGTGTTGAATTTGTCTATACCATCTAAGATATCATAGAAAACACCCGCATCCACAAAAGAATGCCTGTATAGCGTTACGGAGGCGCCGAAATCCATTAATCTGACAGCAATGGAATTGACCCTGTTTCTGCTGCCTGCCACAAGCATCTTTCTTTGTTTCAATAAAGAAAAATCCTTGAATTCAAATGCTGTTATATCTCCGACAACGAATAGCCCCGGCGGCGTGTGCTCCTTTTTTATGTAGGGCTGTATCTTTTCTTTTATATTGTCAAGATTACCCCTGATTATAAATTCATCCCTGTTGCCGATAGAAAAAACCATAGCTGCTTTTGTTTGGGGTGCAAAACCTTCTTTCACGAGATCTCTGGATATTTTGTCAACCACCCTTACACCCATAAAAAAAACCATAGGAAGTTTTTTCCTGGCTTCTGAATCAATTGGTGCAAATCCTCCTCCGTGTTTTATCGGAGACATCACGCAAAAGCCTCTATTTACACCCCTTCTCGTTAACACAATGCCGGTGTGGGCTGACATGGCATTTAGACTGCTGAGGCCTGGTATAACCTTGTATGGTATATGAAACTTCTCGATATAATTTATCTCCTCGGCCAATCTGCCGAATATGGATGGGTCACCACTTTTTAGCCTTACGACCCTGAGCCCTTTTTTTGCATATTCTACTATCAATTTGTTTATTTGGGGCTGCTCGGCAGAATGTTTATGATATCTTTTGCCCACGTTTATAATCCTTGCATTTTTAGAAACATAATCCAAAAGAGAATAATCAAGAAGCGAATCGTGCAGGCAGATATCAGCCGATTTAAGCGCTTCGATCCCGGCAACAGTACACAGATTGGCATCGCCGGTTCCCGCCCCGATAAATGTTACGGTTTTTATAAAATAAGGAATTAATTTTAGTATATTTTTATTGTTTTCCTTAAAAATTACATTGAACATTTTTTCTGGAATATTGTTTTTTAAGGAAATATCGTCTTTCATCAGAGTACCGAGCACATCTGAGTATTCTATCTCCAAATAGTGAGCAAGTTTTCCCGGGACTATGAAGGCATAAACTCTTCCGTTATTAAGCTTAGATATGATATTGTTGAAATTGCTATTTTCATCTGAAATTTTCAAAATACGATTGTTCGAATATTTTTCTATACTTTCCTTTTGAGCATGGGGAGAGGCAATAACTATATTTGAAGCTCGACCCAGAAAGGCTGTATCGTAAGGATAATCTTCATATAATGAAAAAGAAAACCAATCCAGATTATCGGCATATTCCGGGATATCCATGGTTGTTATGAAGCCGTCTATCTTGTTTTCAACTATGCTCTTTAAACATTCATCAAGGGAAATAAAAGTAACGAAGTTTATGCTCTCTTCGATATATTCCAACTCCCTTTGAACAAAAAAACTTTCTGTGTAACCTAAATCTAATAATCCAATTTTCATAAATGCCTCCCCCTGCTTTTTAAATATCTATTATTCCGTGGAAAACCACATTGATAAAGCGAACAGCCATCCGATTACAACAGCGATCAGCATAATAATTACGGTAGTTTCCATTCTTGCCTCCTCCTTAATCAAATTTCATTTTATTATTAAAAAGGACCTCTTAGTCCAGGCGGCATTGACCAAAGTACCGCAGGGATTGCAAAAGTGTAGAGTGCAGCAAAAGTTACTATCCATCCTGCAACCCTTTCTTTCATTTTACCCAGCATAAACAGACCGGCAAAATTCATAGCCACAAACCATACGAATGTTATAGTGAAGTGATATACCCAGGTTCCATGGCCTGTCGGATTTGTTGCTGAAATTAAAAAAATGGAATAAGCAAGTGTCAGCCACCCGATTAAAATAAAAACTCCGCCGAGTGACTTCTTGGGAAGCTGAAAAATCTCAATAATACCAAGAGCTGTAAATGCAAAGGCATACATTCCCGCCAAGCCGGTTATAAAATAGGTAAGATGCCCCAGTCCGTGTACGGCGTTCATTGTTATGAGGAATGGCCACCACATAACGCCCGCTGTGGCTGTTATTATGCCGACAACCCTTTCGTCGGCTTTTTTTCGCTCCGGATCAAGATGCATAAATCCGTTAG
This sequence comes from Desulfurellaceae bacterium, assembly GCA_015493995.1. Taxonomy (GTDB): domain Bacteria; phylum Campylobacterota_A; class Desulfurellia; order Desulfurellales; family Hippeaceae; genus S144-51. Next base: position 371 of record WGCD01000122.1, on the reverse strand, counting down.
CCAACAGCGCAAATGCACCGATATAGATAATTGGGGCAATCCATTTACCTATCATGGGCGCACTTCCAGCGGCACAAGCACTGCTTGTATCTATAAGTGTAATAATTCCTGCTGCAAGCAGTACCATTGCCCCATAACCAACACCCTTCAAGCATTTAGCATACATACATATACCTCCTAATACTAAAATTCTAATCTTATAAAGAAAATAAGCCTTGGTTCGCTATAAAGCAAATTAGAAAAAATTATCATACTTATAAGAAAAAATTATATATTATATTATTACTTGATTGTATTCTGTGCAGGAACTTCAATTCTGTAAACTGCCGTCCGCGGCTCTTTCATTGTAATTGATTTACTTTTTATTAAGC
>WGCD01000121.1 GCA_015493995.1 Desulfurellaceae bacterium | reverse complement strand
GCTTAGCCGCCTTTGTTTGTTATGTTTGTTCTTCCTTGTTCTTTTTTCTTCGTTATTTAGTCTTTTAGCCTTATCCTTTTTGCCTTCTTTATCCCTATAAACTTCCTTTTAACTGCAAACCCAAGCATAGCAAACAGTATGAAAAGAAGACATACTGAGTTTTTGGACTGTTTTCTTATTTGTGATGAAAAACCGTATTGGTTACAGTCTATTGATATTCAAAGACCCATAAAGCAGTTTGTTTATTTTATCGCCAATTTTTATTTTTCTTTTTGCAGTATAGGTGTAAGCTCCATAGTTTCCTACATCTCCAATCAGTACAAAGCCTTTTAGCACACCGTTTTTTAAAATGATTTTCCTGTATTCGTTTGTTAGCGTAACCTTGTAAACATCAAATTGATTTTTATTTGAAATTCCGCCGCTAAAAATTGTGATACCGAACACAGGCAGCGCATTTCTGGAAAACTCAGGCATATGATAGGTTTTGATTCCAGCCATATTCTTTGCTGCGCTTTTTGCCTGTTCAACGGCAACAGGCCAGATGGGATGAACTCTCTTGGAGTTATCCGCAACATCTTCAAAAACTGCAGCATCTCCAACGGCATAAATATCCTTACTGCCGGTTTGCAGATAACCGTTTACATCTATTCCGCCGTTAAGGATTTTAATTGATGAGCCTTTTAAAAAATCCACACTCGGTTTTACTCCTTTACCTACGACAACAACACATCCGTTCATCTCTTTTTTTGTTGTAAGCCTGACATAAACTCCGTTGTTTTTCTCTTTGATAATCTCGATGTCGCTTTCTTTTATAAATTTAACAGGAAAATTCTGCTCAATGTATTTTTCAACCATTTCCGATGATTCCTTATCCAATATCTGAGAAAGAATTCTGTTCGAGCGAACAACGTATGTTACGGAATAACCAGCCTTCACAAGTGCCCATCCGACCTCAAGCGTAACAAGACCCGCACCTACCATTACAGCATTTTTATTATTGCAAGACGCAGTTTTCCTTTTTACCTTCTCCACATCGTCTATATTCCTCATAACAACAACAGAGTCATTGGAATAATTGCCGTTATATTGCGGCATTGTGGCTTCAGCTCCGGTTGCAATAAGCAGTTTATCGTAACTTACGTCTAAACCTCGATTTGTTTTGATGATTTTCTTTGCAGTATCAATTGCAGTCGCTTCATTATTTAAAATTATGTCTTTATCTTCGATATCGTAAAACATACTATCTCTTAACTCGTCTGAATTGATAAGGTAAGGAAGAAGCATTTTGGGGTATGGCTTAAATTTTTCTTTGGAAACAACCGTAATATCGAAGGAACTATCTATGCTTTTTAATGTTTTATATGCCGTGTGGGCAGCTATACTGCCGCCCACAATCACAAATTTCATATCAAATCCTCTATAGACAGCTCTTGCAGTTTATCCTGCTTTGGTATGCCGTTCTCGTCCCATCCTCTAATTTTATAATATTCGGGTAACATTCTGCTTAAATCGGTAACTTCTCCCTTGGACGGACCTGTTTTTATAGGCTCTTTTTCAAGTCTTTCGGGAAGCGCATCGTCAAACATATTAAATCCCGCTTTTAAGTTAAATATTTTTTCAATGTTCCATATTCTTTCACCTTTTTTGACAAATTCATCCGCATCGCACTTAAATCCCGTGGCAGCCTCAAACATAGCGGCAATGTCTTTGGCTTTTAGCCCGAATGTAGTGAACAGGCAAATACCGGTTGAATCCAATGCAGCCGTTAAATCCTGCATCGTTTTCGTCAGCTCGGCTTTACCCTCGTATGCCAGCCTGTCAACCTTTCTGTTGAAAATTTCCGTTGGAATCGTGTATCCTCTTACGTGACAGGCTCCTCTGTTGCTCGTTGCATATCCCAAGCCTATACCCTTTATTGCTCTGGCATCATAAGCAGGGAATTCCTGTTTTTTGACGCTCATTGAAAATTCAGGATGCCCGTAGTGTTCGGCTAATCTGTATGAGCCTTGAGCAAGCAGTTTTCCAAAGGGTGTGTTTTGCTCTCCCATCAGTCTTACGGCTTCAACAAGCGCATCGGGCGAGCCGAACTTCAACTCAAAGGAAACATCATCTTTAGGGATATAGCCGGCTTCATACAAATCCATAGCGCAGGCAACCGTTGCTCCTGCCGATATGCTGTCAAGACCGTAATCGTCGCACAGATAACTTGCCATAACAACACTGTCCAAATCGTCAACCCCACACATAGAACCCAACGCCCATATTGGTTCATATTCCGGTCCTACACCGTGCTCGCCTTTGTACTTACCTTTTCTTATTTCCGTGACCCTGCCGCAGGCAATCGGGCAGCTGTCACACCCTTCGTTTCTAACCAAATTTTCGGCTGCAAGTCTCTCGCCGCTTATATTATCTGCATTTTCAAAATATGCATCACTGGCGTTGAATGAGGGTAAGGCGCCAAGTCCGTTGATTATATTCACAAGCATGGAAGTGCCTAAGACAGCAGCCCCGTTTCCTGAAAACGGGTCTTTGCTTAGAAAACTTCTTGCGCTATATACAGCTTTTGCAAAGGCTTCGTTGTCGGCAACGGCTATTCCGAGATTGCCCTTAACGGCAATGCCTTTTAAATTCTTGCTTGCCAAAACGGCTCCGACGCCGGTTCTTCCGGCAGCTCTGTGCCCGTCAAAGGTTATGTTGGAAATGAGCGAGAGTTTTTCAGCGGCAGGTCCTATTTCAAGCGTTCCTGCCTCGGGATGCGTATTTTTCTTTAAAAAAGCATCGGTTTTTTTAACGTTTTCACCAATCAATTTTGATGCATCCCTAATCTGCACAGCCCCTTTATAAATCCACAGATAAACGGGGTTTGGGGCTTTTCCTTCTATTATAATCATATCGTATCCGGCTCTTTTTAACTCAGGTGCAAAATGTCCGCCTGAGTTTGAACAGGCTATTGCTCCGTTAAGCGCTCCTTTTGTTATAACCATTACTCTTCCCGACGATGGCGCATATGTTGAGCCGAGCGGTCCTGTTGCAATAATAACCTTGTTATCAGGCGAGAGAGGGTCAACCTTTGCATCAACCTCTTCTAACATAACTCTCGTTCCGTAGCCCCTTCCGCCTATATACATTTCAGCCCATTTTTCGTTTATGTCTTCTGTCATAACATTACCGTTTGTTAGATTAACCCTCAAAATTTTACCGACATATCCGCCTTTTAACATCTTACACCCCCTGCTGCTGAGCTATTAACTCTTTATATCTTATGGCGTTTCTATGTTTTTTATCCATAACCATATCCTCAACTTCCTCATACTCCAAAGCCTTTGCGTGGCAAACCTTTACGCATTCGGGGTCTCCACCGCACATATCGCATTTAATTAACTCTTTGCCGGTATGATTTAACCTTATGGAGCCCCACGGGCAGGAAATTATACATTGCTTGCAGCCTACGCATTTATCAGAGTCGAACTCAACTACTCCGGTTTGTGTGTTTTTGCTTAAGGCATAGGTCGGGCAGACACTGATGCAGTACGCATCTTCACATTGAGTACAAACAGAAGGAATAAACACGAAATCATCCAAAAATTCACTTATGCGGATTCTGGAATCGAGGGGGTTGAAAACACCGGTGTGCACAAACGAACAGGCATACTCACAAGCCCTGCACCCCGTACATTTGTCGATGTTGATAGTTAAAAGTTTCATAGCAAACCTCTAAAACATTTTGATTTAAAGAAGGTTAAACATAAAAACCTTTTGTTTTTTTAAATACCAATTCCATTTTACACATATTAAAACTCAATTCAAGAAAACGACTGCACTTTTTGCCTATTTTCTTGGTTAATCCGTACATATCTGTATTTTTGCAATAGATGCCTTTTTTTCTTGATTTAAACATCACAATAAATATAATCTTGCTCTAAATAAGGGGGGAGTATTTTAGACACTTATCAATCTTATATCTTTTTTAAAAGCGAGGAGGGCAGATGAAACTAACAGGGTCGCAGATATTTATAGAGAGCCTCAAAAAAGAGGATGTGGAGTATATTTTCGGCATACCCGGAGGTGCCATAATTGATTTACACGACGAACTTTATAAGCAGAATGACATACAATTTATTCTAACAAGACACGAGCAGGCAGCGGTTCACATGGCAGACGGATATGCGAGAGTTACAGGAAAACCGGGGATAGCCCTTCTAACCAGCGGTCCGGGAGCAACAAACGGAATAACAGGCATAGCGACCGCCTATATGGATTCCATTCCCATAATAGTTTTCACAGGGCAGGTTCCGACGCCGCTTATCGGCAACGATGCTTTCCAGGAAGCCGATATAGTTGGTATGACAAGGTCGTGCACAAAATATAACTTCCTTGTTAAAGACGTTAAGGATTTGGCTTATACTATCAAAAAGGCTTTTTATATAGCCACAACCGGAAGACCGGGACCTGTTTTAATAGATTTTCCAAAAGACATACAGGTTGCCAAAACCGATTTTTCCTATCCTGAGACAATTCATTTGAGAGGGTACAATCCGACCTACCACGGAAACCTGAAGCAAATCAAAAAGGTTGCAAAAGCTATAGCTTCGGCTAAAAAACCTCTTTTGTATGTCGGCGGCGGCACAATTTTATCCGGTGCGCACAAAGAGGTTCAAAAGTTAGCTAAGAAATTAAAGATTCCCGTATTTACAACACTTATGGGAATCGGAGCCTATCCTGAAGACGATGATTTAAGTCTAGGAATGGCAGGAATGCACGGCACATACAGGGCTAATATGGCTATTCAGTACTGCGACCTGCTTATTTCCATAGGAGCGAGATTTGATGATAGAATAACGGGCAAGGTAAGCGAGTTTGCTCCAAACGCCAAAGTAGCCCATATTGATATTGACCCGACAAGCATAAGTAAGAATATTCACGTTGATTATCCTCTTGTGGGAGATGCCAAGCTCGTGCTAAAAGAGATGCTGTCCGTGCTTGACGAATATAACAAAATTGACTGGGGCGAGGTTAGAAAGCCGTGGCTTAAGCAGATAGATAAGTGGAAAAATGAGCATAAATTGGCTTACAACACCGATGAAGAAAAGATATTGCCACAATATGTAATAGAAAAACTCTACGAAATCACAAAAGATGACGATGCCGTTATAACAACTGAGGTAGGTCAACATCAGATGTGGGTAGCTCAGTTTTATACATTTAAAAAGCCCAACAGATTCTTAACATCAGGCGGATTGGGCACTATGGGCTACGGATTCCCGGCAGGCATAGGTGCTCAATTTGCACATAAAAATAAACCCGTATATGTCTTTGCCGGAGACGGCAGTTTTCAGATGAACGAACAGGAATTGGCAACACTTGTTGCTTATGATAAGCCCGTGAAGGTTATTATACTCAACAACGGCTTTTTGGGTATGGTAAGGCAGTGGCAGGATCTGTTTTACGGAAAAAGATATGCAGCAACCAATATAGAGGTTCAGCCCAGCTTTGTTAAACTTGCCGAAAGTTACGGCATAAAGGCTAAAAGGATTACAAAAAAGTCCGAGGTTGAAGATGCGCTTTTTGAGATGAAAAATTATAAAGGACCGTATATTCTCGATGCTGTTATCGTTAGAGAAGAAAATGTTTATCCTATGGTGCCTGCCGGTGCTCCCATAAGCAATATGCTTTTAACTTAAAGTGAGGTGTGATGTATGAAAAGAATATTTTCCGTTACGGTTGAAAACGAGTCCGGTGTGCTCTCAAGAGTCGCTAATCTGTTCTCCGCAAGGGGATACAATATAGAAAGCTTGAATGTTGCTCCCATAAACGAAGCAAATCTTTCAAGGATGACTATCGTTACAGAAGGAGACGAAGCCATACTGGAGCAGATAGGCAAACAGCTTAATAAACTGATTGATACAATAAAGGTAACGGAATATGGAGATGTTCCATATGTTGAAAGAGAAATGGCTTTGATTAAGATGCACACCGATTTGGGAACAAGAGCCGAGGTTTTGCGCATTGTTGACATATTCAGAGGAAAAATTGTTGACGTATCACAGGATTCCTATACAATAGAGATGACCGGCGATTCCAACAAGATTGATGCCATTCTCAATCTGCTCGAACCGCTTGGCATAAAAGAGCTTGCAAGAACGGGAAAAGTGGCTATGATTAGAGAAAATAAAAAGTAGGGGGTAGATTTATGGCTTTGAATGTTTACTACGAAAAAGACGCCGATTTGTCTTTAATTAAATCCAAAAAGGTTGCGATAATTGGATACGGGTCGCAAGGATATGCACACTCAAACAACTTAAAAGATTCCGGATGCGATGTTGTTGTCGGTTTGAGAAAGGGTTCTAAATCGTGGAAAAAAGCCGAGGATGCAGGATTGAAGGTTATGGAAACAGAAGATGCTGTAAAATGGGGCAACGTCATTATGATTTTGACTCCCGACGAAAAACAGGCTGATATTTTCAAGGAGTCCATAGAGCCATATCTTGAAGACGGAGACACCATTGCTTTCGGACACGGTTTTAACATACACTACGGACAGATTGTTCCAAAGAACACTATAAACATTATGATGATAGCGCCTAAAGGACCGGGGCATTTGGTTAGAAGAGAGTATGAAAAGGGTAGAGGGGTTCCCATGCTCATTGCCGTTGCAAAAGACTATTCGGGCAACACAAAACAGCTTGCTTTAAGTTATGCTGCTGCAAACGGTGGAGCAAGAGCCGGCGTTATAGAAACCACTTTTAAAGACGAAACAGAAACAGATTTATTCGGTGAACAGACCGTTTTGTGCGGAGGAGTAACCTCGTTGGTTAAAGCCGGTTTTGAAACCCTTGTTGAAGCTGGATACCCCGAAGAGATGGCTTACTTTGAAACATTCCACGAACTAAAACTGATTGTTGATTTAATGTATGAGGGTGGAATCTCAGATATGAGATACTCCATTTCAAATACTGCAAAATATGGAGATGTTACAAGAGGTCCGAGGGTTATAGACGAAAATGTTAAAGAGAAGATGAAAGAAATACTTGATGAGATACAAAACGGCAGCTTTGCAAAAGAGTGGATTCTGGAAAATAAATCCAACAGACCTATGTTCAATGCACTTCTCGGCAAAGATAAGAATCACTCGATTGAAGTTATCGGAAAGAAATTAAGGGCAATGATGCCATGGATTGCCGAGTCAAAGGCTATCGACGAGGATAAAAATTAATGATTAAATCGCTTCAAACTACTGAGAAAGACATAATCGCAAAAGAGGGATACCCTTTTATAGCGGGAGGATATTTATCCTCCCTTATGCTCTATAAAAAAAGCAAAATTGCGAGTGCTCTGCTTTTTTCTTTCGGTGCTTTCAGTACATACTTTTTCAGAAACCCGCAAAGAAAAACTCCTCAGATGAAAAATGCAATAATAAGCGCAGCAGACGGAGTTGTAATATCAAAAGGCAAAGCCTTTGAAAGATACTTTTTTAAAAAGAACGTGAACAGAATAAGCATATTTATGTCTTTGTTTAATGTTCACGTAAATAGAGCGCCGGTTTCAGGTAAGGTTTTAGACGTTGTTTATAATAGCGGAAAATACCTTCCTGCATACAGGGAAAAAGCATCTTTGGACAATGAACAAAATGCAATACTGCTTGAGGATGAACTGAAAAGAAAAATTGTTGTGGTTCAAATAGCAGGTCTTGTTGCAAGAAGAATAGTGTGTTACAAACAACCGAACGATGAGGTTAGAAAAGGAGAGATAATAGGTTTAATAAGATTCGGCTCAAGGGTTGATATATACACGGAAAATGAAATATCAGAATTTGTTAATACAAAGGAAAGTGTTAAAGCCGGAGAAACAATACTCGGTGTTTTAAGATGAATAAAAAAAACAGAAGAGCTGTTTACATATTGCCGAACCTTTTTACAACGGCAAACATAGTAGCGGGCTTTTACAGTCTTTTGGCAGCGCACAACGGAAGGTTTTTAATTGCCGCATGGGTTATAATTTTAGCTGTTTTATTTGATAATCTGGATGGAAAGGTTGCAAGACTGACCCACACGGAAAGTCAATTCGGCGTTGAATATGACTCCTTGAGCGATTTGATAAGCTTCGGTGTTGCACCCGCTTTTTTGGTATATGTGTTTGTGCTTAGAGATTTCGGTCGGTTGGGTATTATAGCGTCTTTTTTATATATGCTGACAGGTGCTTTGAGGTTGGCACGTTTCAATACACAAACTTCTCACAGAGACAGCTTTATAGGGCTGCCTATACCAGGCGGTGCGGCAGTCGTTGCGAGCCTTGTTTTAATATCTGTAAAATACGGAATAAACTCAAATAAATACAGCATTATTTTTTTAATAACGGTTTATCTGTTGGCGTTTTTGATGATAAGCACGGTCAAATACAGAAGTTTAAAAAACGCCAGCACGACCAAAAGGATATCAATTAGAACCTTTGCGCTTATTATACTTGTTTTTTCTTTGCTAATTTTTAAGCCGTACATATTTATACCAGCTGCAGGGGTTTTGTATATGCTGCTTGGACCTGCCGAACAGATATATAAACTATTAAAAAGAATTAAGGGGGGAGTGAAGTATGGACGAAAGAAAGATATTGATATTTGACACGACATTGAGAGATGGCGAGCAGTCACCTGGCGCGAGTTTAAACACACACGAAAAACTTTCAATTGCAAAGCAACTTGGAGCTTTAGGAGTGGATATTATAGAAGCCGGTTTTGCAGCCGCATCACCGGGGGATTTGGATGCAATTTCAGAGGTCTCAAAACAAGTTAAAGGACCCATCATAGCGTCGCTTGCAAGAGCGGTTAAAGCCGATATTGAGGCTGCTGCAAAAGCACTTGAAAATGCCGAAAGAAAAAGGATTCACACCTTTATAGCCACAAGCCCGATACATGTGGAGAAAAAACTGAAAATGAGCTACGATGCGGTTATAGACGCTGCTGTGGATGCTGTTAAACTTGCAAGGAACTACTCCGACGATGTGGAATTTTCAGCAGAAGACGCAACAAGAAGCGAATGGGACTATTTGTGCAAGATATTTGAAAAGACAATTGATGCTGGAGCTACGACCATAAATATTCCCGACACTGTCGGTTATACTACGCCTCAGGAGTATTACGAACTTATCAAATATCTGATAAATAATATTCCCAATATTGACAAAGCTGTTGTAAGTGTTCATTGTCACAACGACTTGGGTATGGCTGTTGCAAACTCGCTTTCTGCTGTTCTTGCCGGAGCTAACCAGGTTGAATGCACGATTAACGGACTCGGAGAAAGAGCCGGTAACGCTTCATTGGAAGAAATTGTTATGGCAATAAAGACAAGAAAAGATTTTTATAAGGGATGCTATACAACAATAAATACAAAAGAAATTTACAAAACAAGCAGACTTGTAAGCAAATTGACCGGCATAAGGGTTCAAAGAAACAAGGCAATTGTCGGCAAAAACGCATTTGCACATGAAGCCGGCATTCATCAGGACGGAGTAATAAAGGAAAAAAGAACATATGAAATAATGAAACCGGAAGATGTCGGTATAGATACAAGCAAACTCGTTTTGGGTAAGCACTCCGGAAAACACGGACTTGAAGAAAGACTTAAAGAAATGGGCTATGCCTTAACTAAAGAGCAAATCAGCGAAATATTTGAGGAGTTCAAAAAACTTGCTGATAAGAAGAAAGAGGTATATGAAGAGGATATCAGAGCATTGGTCGATGATAAATTCAAACTGACACCTCAGGTTTATGAGCTTGTTTCTCTACAGGTTGTCGCAGGCAATGCTGCATCTCCTACAGCTACGATAAAACTTATAAAAAATCAGGAAGAGTTTGAGGATGCCGCTATGGGTGACGGTCCTGTTGATGCAACCTTCAGGGCTTTGGAAAGAATTACTTTTGTTAAGGGCAAACTTATGAACTACGACATACAGGCATTAACGGAAGGCAAGGACGCTCTCGGTGAAGTTAACGTTAAGGTCTATTTCCCTGACATTGATATGGCTATTCTTGGAAGAGGCACCTCAACAGATGTTATAGAAGCCTCAGCAAAAGCCTATCTTGATGCGATAAACAAAGCCTTAATGATGATGTAGGTATGGAAGATAAAAAAATTACGTGCAGCGTATGCGCATGGAGAGCAACCTGCAAAAAGAGATTTTTAAGCGGGGATGGGGTTGCTCTCCACTGTCCCGAATTTACATTTGATGTATCGTTAAAGAGAAAGGGAAAGGAAGAAAAAAGTGGCAATGGAAACCAAAACAGGTAAATTTATTTTCAAAAAAGCCTTTGAGTTAGCTGAAGCCGGCAGCGATGTTTCGGTTTTGTTCTATTTTGACGATGTGGCTGACTATATTTTTGATGAAGAGTTTGCGTTTGAGAAAATAAAAAAGATTATAGTTATTAAAGAAGAACAGAAAAACGAGGAGCTTGTTGGAAAAATTAAAGAAATAGGTAATGTGATAGTCACACCGTTTACCGTGTCAAACAGAATCAATAAAATAAAGATTGCACTTATGGTTTGTGTTTCTTCAGGAATAATAACAAAAGAGGAAAAAATTATAGCCTTATCTGGCTCGGGTGAGCTGATTGACGGTTTTGTTTATATAGACATATCCAAAGAAAGAGAACTGCTTAGCTTCAAAGGAGATATAGATTTGGGCAAGGCTGTAAAGCCTGAAGTATTTGAAAGAATATTACGCATATCCCTTGAGCTTGCCAATCAGGGCAGGGAGGGCAAGAGCGTTGGAGCTATTTTTGTTTTGGGAGACAAAGAAGAGGTTTTAAACAATACAAAACAGATGATTTTTAATCCGTTTAAAGGATATGAGCCCGAGGAAAGGAATATACTTAAAACAAATCTCGACGATACCCTAAAGGAGTTTAGTCTGCTTGACGGAGCTATTATAATAAATTCCGACGGCACCATAGAATCAGCGGGTGCTTATATATCCATATCGTCTCTAAGCTCCGATGAACTGCCAAAGGGATTGGGCGCAAGGCATATGGCAGCCGCAGCCATAACGGCTTTGACAAATGCGGTTAGCATAGTTGTGTCGGAATCGACTGGAGATGTTACGATTTTTAAAAACGGCTCGATAGTAACAAGGATTGAAAAATCTCTTTAAGGAGTTTTTTTGGCTAATGATTTTGCTTGACGGAAAAACCCTATCAAAAAAAATCAGGGAACAGATTAAAGGCAGGGTTGAAGAGTTTAAAAACAGGGGGATAATACCCGGTTTAGCTGTTATACTTGTGGGTGATAATCCTGCAAGTCAGTTGTATGTAAATATGAAAACAAAGGCGTGTGAAGATGTCGGCATATACTCCATCAATCACAGAATGCCTGCCGAAATTTCCGAAAAAGAACTTATTAACGTTATAAAAATGTTGAATGATAACCCTATGGTGCACGGCATTCTTGTTCAGCTTCCGCTTCCAAAGCACATTAAAGAAGAAAATGTTATAGAGGCTATTGACTATAAAAAAGATGTCGACGGGTTTCACCCGTACAGTGTCGGAAGATTGGTTAGGGGCAATCCTCTTTTTTATCCTTGCACTCCGTATGGCATAATGAAACTGTTTGAGGAGTACGATATAGAACTCAGAGGTAAGGATGTGGTAATAGTCGGAGCCGGTAATATAACCGGTAAACCGCTCGCCTCAATGCTGACCAATGCGTTTTCAACCGTTCAACTGTGCCACATACATACCAAAGAGTTGGAAAAAAAGACAAAAAAAGCTGATATAGTTATCTCCGCCGTTGGAAAGCCCAAATTGATTACTAAAGATATGGTTAAAGAGGGGTGCGTAATAGTTGATGTTGGGATAAGCAGGGTTGATAACAGAGTTGTCGGTGACGTGGACTTTGAGAATGTGTCCGAAAAAGCTTCCTATATAACTCCGGTTCCGGGAGGCGTCGGACCTATGACAATAGCAATGCTGCTTTACAACACCGTTAAAGCCATTGAGATAAACGGTACTTAAATTTTTTTAATCGGTAATACTATTTGTAAAAAATAAGCATTTAAAAGGGTGTAACTATGCTTTTGAGTAAAAAATTGGAAGAAAAAATAACATTGATTGTTGAATCGCTTGGATATTTTGTGTATGATATAGAGTATGGAAGCACAAGAATAGCCATCTACATAGACAAAGAGGGCGGGGTTTCTATCTCAGATTGTGAAAACGTCAGCAAGAATATCAGTGTTCTTTTAGATGTGGAAGACCCTTTTAGCTCTCCCTACACCCTTGAGGTTTCCAGTCCCGGAATAAATAGGAAACTAAAAAGACGGGAGCATTTTGAAAAGGCTGTCGGAAAGAGGTGTGTTGTTAAAACTCATAATTCTATTGATGATTTAAAGGTTTTTAGAGGTAATTTGCTTGATGTCAATTCAAACTCGGTTAAGATTAATACCGAGAAGGGTTTGGTAGAGATAGATTTTAAAAATATAAAAACTGCTAAAGTAGACGAAGATGTGGGAGGTAAGAAGAAGATATGAATGAAGTTTTTGATATAGCAAAGCAGGTATCCAAAGAACACGACATACCTTTGGAGAGGTTTGTCGAGTCTTTAAGCGATGCCATAAAGGTTGCTATTATAAGAAAATACGGAGAGGATACGCAAATAAGAATTGATACGGATGTTGATAAAGAGATATTCAGCGTATTTATCAAAAAGAAGGTTGTTAAAAATGCCGCAAGAGGCAACGAGATAAGCCTTGCAGATGCCAAAAAAATTAACAGAAAGGCAAAGGTGGGTGATTTAATAGAGGAAGAGATAGATGCTAAGAGTCTTGGGCGAATCGCCGTAACATCTATTAAAAACGTCATTTCAAAACTATTCAGGGATGTTGAAAAACACTCGGCTTATGAGGAGTACAAAAATTATATAGGAAAAATTATCGTGGGAGAGGTTTGGAGTATAGGTTCGTACAATGATGTTGTTGTGGATTTTAAAAATGCTATCGGAATACTCCCAAAAAAAGAACAAGGGATTAACGATAAGTATATTGTAGGAGAGAGCGTCAGGGCTTATGTTTTGGATGTTTTGGAAGAAGCTAAAGGTGTTAAACTCATTCTTTCAAGAACACATCCCGGTTTTGTAAAGGAGCTGTTCAAAAAAGAGGTGCCTGAGGTTAAAGACGGAAGCGTCGAGATAAAGGCTGTCGCAAGAGAACCTTCAAGAAGGACAAAGGTGGCTGTTTACTCCAAAGACTCTCGCATCGACCCGATAGGAACTTGTGTCGGTTCCAAAGGAGTAAGAATATCTGTTATCGTTAAAGAGTTGGGAGATGAAAAGATTGATGTTATCAAATGGAGCGCAAACCCGTCCATTTACATAAGAAACGCTATGTCTCCTGCCAAGGTTTTATCCATAGACATAGACGAAGATTTAAAAAGAGCAAAGGTTTATGTTGATGACGAAGAGTACTCTATGGCGATTGGAAAATCGGGAGTAAATGCAAAGCTTGTTGCAAAATTGACGGGTTACAATATAGACATAGTCAGGATTTCCGATAAAGAAGGGTTTGAAGTAAGCGCAGAAAACGATGTTCTATCCGAACACGAGGACCTGGAGGGCGTATGAGCAAAATGAGGGTATATGAGATTGCAAGGAAATTGAATACCAAAAGCAGTGTTGTTATAAAAAAACTTAACGATATGGGCATAAATGTAAAAAGTAACTTTAGTGCTGTTGAAGAAAGCGATGCAAAAAAGTTTATCGACAAATGGAACAAAAGCAGAAAAGAGCTGTTAAAAAAAGCCAAATCCAAGCAGAAAAAGGAAGAAAAAGAGGTTAAAAAAGAGCAGCCTGCCAAGGAAAAAGCACTTAAAGAAGACAAAGAAAAGAAGACCAAGGAGCCTCAAAGAAAACAAAGACACAGATTTAAAAAAGAGGAATTTATCGAGGCTGTTACACCCCAAAAACTTAAAGCCAAGAAAAAATACAAAAAAACGGATAAGGAAACAAAGGAAGAAGAGGGGCAGACCAATACAATAGAACTATCCGAAGGCACGACCGTATTTGAGTTTGCCGAAAAGCTGGGCGTTGATTTTTCGGACATAATAGGAAAACTGTTCCAGCTTGGGATAATGGCAAGAAAAAACGATGTCATCAATACGGATGCGGCGAAAATTATAGCAGATGAATACGGTTTTGAACTAAAAGAAGAGAGTGCAAAAGCACCTGAAAAGATAGAAGAACTGTTGGATATTGAGGATAAGCCGGAAGATTTAGTTGAAAGACCCCCCATTGTAACTGTTATGGGGCATGTTGACCACGGGAAAACATCCATTCTTGATGCAATAAAAAGAACAAACATAGCAGCAAAGGAGGCGGGAGGCATAACCCAGCACATGGCGGCATATTCGGTTAAGGTTAAGGGTAAATATATAACATTTTTGGATACACCGGGACATGAAGCATTCACGGAAATGAGGGCAAGAGGTGCACAGATTACTGATATAGTTGTTCTGGTTGTTGCGGCTGACGATGGAGTTATGCCGCAAACCATAGAGGCTATCAATCACGCCAAAGCTGCAAACGTGCCCGTAGTGGTTGCAGTTAATAAAATCGATAAACCCAATGCAAACCCCGATAAAGTTAAACAGGAGTTGGCAAATTACAACATAGTTCCCGAAGAGTGGGGCGGTGAAAATATTTTTGTAAATGTCAGCGCAAAGAAAGTTATAGGAATAGATGAGCTGTTGGAGAGCATACTGTTGCAGTCTGAGGTTATGGAGCTTAAAGCAAATCCAAACAAAAGGGCAAAGGCTGTTGTTGTTGAAGCTAAACTCGATAAAAACAGAGGCCCGCTTGCAACCGTAGTTGTTAAAGAGGGAACATTTAAACAGGGTGATACCTTTATTGTCGGTTCTCAATACGGCAAAGTCAGGGCTATGTTTGACGACAAGAGAAAAAAAATAAAGAAGGTAGGACCATCTTTCGCTGCTGAAATTATCGGGTTACACGGCGTACCTGAAGCCGGCGATACCTTGGTTGTGGTTAAAAATGAGCAGGTAGCCAAAGACATAGCTCAAACAAGACAAAAAGAGTTAAAGAAAGCTATGTTGAGCAAAAAAGGCATAAGCCTTGAGAATATCTTTGAAAAAATTGAGGGTGGGGAGATTAAAGAGCTTCCAATTATACTCAAAACCGATGTTTACGGTTCAATTGAGGCAATATCCGGCGCTCTGTCCAAAATTTCAACCGAAGAGGTCAGTGTTAAAATCATACACTCTGCCGTTGGAGCAATAACAAAAACAGATATAAATCTTGCAACAGCTTCAAACGCAATAATAGTAGGGTTTAATGTGAGACCTACCCAGGAAGCTCTGCAGATGTCAAAGGATTTAAACGTTGACATTAGGACATATAAGGTTATTTACGATATAATTGACGATATCAAGAAGTCGCTTTCCGGTTTGCTTGCTCCCGAAGAGAAAGAGGAGATACTCGGCAGGGTTGAGATAAGACAAACATTTAAGGTTGCAAAAGTTGGGACAATTGCAGGTTGTTACGTTACATACGGAAAAATTACAAGAAACGCCAAGGTTAGAATATTGAGAAACGGCGTCATTATATATGAAGGAGTAATATCTTCTTTGAAGAGGTTTAAGGAAGATGTCAATGAGGTTCAGCAAGGATATGAATGTGGAGTCGGTATTGAGGGATTTAACGATATTAAAGAAGGCGATTCCATAGAGGCTTATGTAACGGTTAAGATAAAAAGAGAACTCTGATTTGATTGTAGGAATTATGCAGATAGGCTTTAAAATACCGGATAGCTTTTCTTTAAAAGACAAAAGAAGGGTTGTTAAAAGCATAATTGACAGAACAAGAAGAAAGTTTAATGTTTCAATAGCCGAAACGGACGATAATGATGTCACAAATTTTGCCGTTTTATCCATATCGAATGTATCTAACAGTAAAATTTTTACCGAATCCGCATTTGATAAAATTCTACATTTTTTGGAAGCCAATTTCGAGATAGAGCTAGTATCGTCAAGAAAGGAATTTCTATGATTAGAAGAAACAATCCGTACAAAAGAAAGGATAGAGTGTCAAGCGAGCTCAAAAAAGCCATATCCTACATTCTCGAGTTTGAGATAAATGATTCAAGGCTAAAAGAGGTTACACTAACAGACCTCGTTTTAACCGACGATTTAAGACACGCAAAGGTTTTTGTAAGTATGGAGATGATTGATGAAGATAACAGAAAGGATACAATGAAAGCACTAAAAAATGCCAGAGGGTTCATTAGAAAGAATCTTTCCTCGAGGATAAGGTTGAGATATATGCCGAGTTTAAGTTTTGAGTACGATAGTTCGATAGATTACGGCTTTAGGGTTGATGATATTTTGAAAGGAATAGAAAATGATTAAAAAAATAGGTGAAATTATCAAAAAATACAACTCTTTTTTAGTTGTTTCTCATATCAATCCCGACGGGGATGCAATAGGCTCGTCTTTGGCTCTATATAGGGCACTAAAAGAGTTGAATAAAGAGGTTTATATCGAAAACCCGACAACACCCACACCGTATATCTACTCTTTTTTGGAAGATTTTAACAAAATAGAGCCTGTTTCAAACAGCAAAGATGTTGATGTTGTGTTTATAGTTGATGTAGCCGAGGCTAAACGGTGCGGTTTAAATAAAGAGTATTTGCAGTCAAAAAAGGTTATAAATATTGACCATCACAAAACAAACACAAATTTCGGTGATATAAACATAGTTTTGCCTGAAGCTGCTGCCGTTGGGTGTATTGTTTGGGACATTTTTGAAAAAAACGGTATAAATGTTTCCAAAGATACGGCAACATATCTCTATGTGAGTCTTTTAACAGATACAGGTTCTTTCAGATACGCCTCTACAACCCCAAAAACGTTTGAGATAGCATCGAAACTGCTTGAAAAGGGCGTTGAACCCTGGAAGGTTGCATATAATATTTACGAAACAAACAGCTTAAACGAACTTAAACTTTTGGGCTTAACCCTTCAGACACTTGAAGTTCATCATCACGGTCAGCTTGCCATTGAGTACATAACATCGGATATGTTTGAAAAAACTAACACCACAGCCGAGAATTCCGAGGGATTTGTGAACTATGCAAGAAGTGTCAGAGGAGCCGAAGTTGGCGTTTTGCTAAGAGAAGATGCTCCAAATTTATTCAAGATTAGTATCCGCTCCAAAGATAAGGTTGATGTCAGTCAAGCTGCCGTTAAATTCGGTGGGGGAGGGCATAAAAATGCAGCAGGCGGGGAGATAAAAGGTTCTCTTCAAGAAGCAAAAGATAAAATTATAGAGGCTTTTTCTTTTCTTGAATAGTTCTTGCCAAAATAGCATTATTCTCATTGACAAACCCATAGGTGTCACGTCATTTGATATAATTAGGAAAATAAAAAAAGTTACGGGAATAAAAAAAGTTGGGCATGCCGGTGTTCTGGATAAAAACGCTTCGGGTTTGCTTGTTTGTGCCACAAACAGAGCCGCAAAGCTGTTAAAATTGTTTGAAGACGGCTATAAAATTTATGAAACCGAAATTTTGTTTGGAATAAAGACAGACACATATGACATAACCGGTAATATAGTGGCACAAAAAAAGGATTTTATTGTAAATGAGGAGAAATTAAATGATGTTCTGTCAAAATTTAGCGGTGAAATAATCCAAACACCGCCGATTTATTCCAACATTAAGATTAACGGAAAAAGACTCTACAGATACGCTTTAGAGCATAAAGAGGTGAAAAAACCTCAAAGATATGTGGTTATACATAAAATTGAACTTCTTAAAATGACTCAAAGCAGCGTCTTTTTAAGAATTAAATGCTCAAAGGGCACGTATATAAGAACACTTGCTGATGATATAGGAGAATCTCTTGGAATTTACGGTTGTGTTAAGTCGTTGAAAAGAACATACAGTTATCCGTTTGATTTGAAAGATACTTGCAGCGTTGAAAATATCAAATGTAAAAATATTGATAAGGCGCTTGGTTTTTTGCCTTCAATAAGGCTTGAGGAAGAGCTCGCCGTCAAGGTTTCAAACGGTGTGAATTTTTGTAAGCTGTTTGATTGTAGAAATATAGAACACGGTCTATACAGGGTTTTTGCAGGCAGTAATTTTATATCCGTGATTGAAAAGAGAAAGAACAATAAAGTCACATATAGGCTTATACTCCCTAATGAGCAGATTTAGGTTGACTTATGACAGTAAATTCATATCTTATATAAGTACGAAGAAAAAGCGAGGAGGGAATTATGGCAGAGGTTGAACTAAAAATTAAAGGTTGGTGTAAAAATTATCCGGGCGAAAGACCGCCGAGGTTTTTAAGGGCTTTTCTTTTGCTGTTTTTATCTATGGGTGAAGCTCACGGCTATGAGCTGATTGAAAAACTTAAAGATATGGGTGTCAAATACGAAACATACGAAGTCGGGTATGTCTATAAAACCTTGAGGAATATGGAAAAAGACGGAATTTTGGAATCAAGATGGAACGTTAAGGAAAAGGGTGCTGCAAAAAGAATCTACAGAATAACGGAAAAAGGTAAACAAAATCTTGCAAGTTGGGCGGCAGTTTTGGAAAATATCAGAGATAGCATAGGAAATTTCCTTGAGGTATATAGGCAGGTAAACAAACAGTAGATGTATAGGGTAAGTTTGGAATTTGTTCGTCCCGGAATGATACTCGGGAAAGCTATTATTAACGATAACGGGACGATACTTCTCAATAAAGGCGTAAAGTTAAACGATTTTTATATAGATAAACTCATAAAACTCGGATATGACTCGGTTTTTATAGAGGATACAGATACAACGGATATTACTGTTGAAGATGATGTGAGAGAGCAAACCAGATTGAAAGCTATTAAAAATATCAGCTCTCTATTTTCCATTCCTATTAAGGATATGAAAGAAGCAAAGAAACATACCGTATCGGAAATTACAAAAAGTATTGAAAGCGGTAAAATTAAAGCAAAGCTCGCAAATTCCAAACATTTAAGAAATATTGCAGCAATTTCTCACGAAATAGTGGAAGAAATTCTTGATAATAAGATGATGAGCGGGCTTGTGAGTTTTAAAAGAAAGAGCGATTTCACCTACAAGCACTGCGTTGATGTTACTATTATATCGATTGCTCTGGCAGACAAGTTTCTATACGACAAAAACAAAATTATAGAACTCGCAAAAGGAACCATGCTGCATGACATAGGGAGAATGTTGATAGATAAAAGCTTATACGAAGAGCCGAGGAAATTAACAAAAGAGGAGTTTGAGCTTATTAAAAAGCACGTTGAGCTTGGGTATGTCATATTAAAAGATATTGCAGGCATCGGTGTTTTGGCTCCCCACATTGTCTATCAACACCACGAGCAGCAAAACGGGTTTGGCTATCCGAGAGGGTTGAAGGGTGATAATACAATGCCTCTGCCGAGAAAAGAGATTAAAAAGGGTTATATAATGCCACTTGCAGAAATTGTTTATGCTGCAAATATGTATGATGCGCTTGTCTCTCCGAGAGCTTACAGAAGCGCCTATACACCCGACCAGGCTTTTTTTATTATGAAAAGACTCGCCGGAAGCCATATAAACAGAGAAGTTCTAAAGATGATGCTTGAGATAATACCGGCATTTCCATTGGGAACAACGGTAATTATTACAAGCGGCAGATTTAAAAATTTTATCGGTGTAGTATCTAAAATAAACAGGGAAAACCTCTCAAGACCTGTTGTGCGTGTTATGTTTAATGAAAGAAGAAATAGGGTTGAACCGTTTGAAATAGACCTAAAACAAAATCCTCACATTACAATAAGCGGACTTTTGCTTTAGTCACAATTTCTTCTCCGTATTGATTATACCAATAGCGAGAATAACCACCAAAACCGTATTTACAATAAGTGTTAAAGGG
The DNA here is from genome assembly GCA_015493995.1 of Desulfurellaceae bacterium. GTDB lineage: Bacteria > Campylobacterota_A > Desulfurellia > Desulfurellales > Hippeaceae > S144-51. The sequence goes on along the minus strand of WGCD01000121.1, from coordinate 1,722 downwards.
ATATGGTCTATTTTAGGTCCTACATTGAAGGCAAGCAGTATGCTGTTTCCGATAATCAAGCCGCTTATTATAAGGCTTATACCTACCTGCCGCATAACGTATCTGAAGGTGTCAATCATCTTTTGAAAACCTACAAGCTCGGCTTTTATACTTATACTGCCGTCTTCCAAAGAATCGAGCATTTTTTTGCTCACAAGCGGTAGTTTTTTCAAAGCAAACAGGTAATTCGGGTTGGGTTTTGCGAGCATTTTTATGATATTTTTGGGTGAGTAGTATTTTCTTGCAAATTTTCTAAAGTACGGTTTTGCAACATCTACAAAATTAAAGTCAGGATAGAAGTCACGACCGACGCCGTCTGCAATCATTACGGCTCTTAAAAGCCTTGATGAGCTTCTTTTAATGATAATATCGTGCCTTCTTAAAATTGTAAAAACATCTCTCAATATCTTTGACAAGCTCATTCTTTTTAGTGGTAGGGAGTGATACATCTCTATCAGTTCATCTATATCGTTTTTTAGCTCGGAATTACTCATTTTATTACCGGATGTGGCAAAATTTTCCAAAGAATAAAGCATCCTGTCGGCATCTTTTTCTATGAACCCCGAAATCATTTCGATAAGGCTCAATTTGTCCTCGTCGTTAATCTTGCCTACCATACCGTAGTCTATGTAGCAAATCCTGCCGTCTTCCATTATAATTATATTTCCAGGGTGAGGGTCTGCATGAAACACACCCACATCGAAAATTTGATACCAAAAGACCTTTGCTCCGTCAGTTGCGAGCTTTTCCAAGTCAAAGCCGGCATCTATCAGTCTCTTTTTGCTTGTAGCCTTGTATCCGAAAATATACTCCATTGTTATGATTTTATCGGTTGTATAATCCCAATATACCTCAGGTACATAAACGTATGAAAACACAGAGAAGTTCTTTTTGAAAACCTCTATAAAATGAGCCTCAATTTCGTAATCAAGCTCTCTTTTTATGGTTTTGTCAAATTCGTCAATAAGAGGCATTATATCAAAATGGAAATACTCTCTAACCCTTTTTCTAATTACCATACCGAGTTTATGCAGAAGGAACATATCGGAATTTATTGTTTTTATTATTCCGGGTCTTTGTATCTTAACGGCAACGTATTTACCGTTTTTTAATTTGGCTTTGTGAACCTGCCCCAAAGATGCACTTGCTTCCGGCACCTCTTCAAACTCTTCAAATATATCGTTTAAACTTTTCCCCAAGCTCTCCTCAATTATGGATTTAACAGACTCAAAGGAAAAAGGCTCAACATTATCCTGTAGATTTTTTAGCTCTTCAATAAACGACTGCGGGAGGATGCCTTCCTGAGTGCTCATAAGCTGCCCGAATTTGACAAAGGTGGGACCCAACTCCTCCAACATTTTTTTAAACCTAAAGGCAACACTTGTTTCGTCAACATACTTTTTTCTTCTCAAACCAGTATAGCCTATAAACTCCCCAAGACCGTATTTAACAACTATTTTTGTTATTTCATTAAGTCTTTTGACGCCGCTTAGGGTATTATTTCGGCTAATGATTTTACCCCCATCTTAAATACAGGTCATTCTCAATACCAAGTTCATCCAGTATCTTACCGACAACAAAATCAACCATATCGTCTAAATTTTTTGGTTTGAAATAAAACGCAGGAGTAGGGACGACAATGCTCACTCCAAGCCTTGACAGTTTCAGCATATTCTCCAAATG
>WGCD01000120.1 GCA_015493995.1 Desulfurellaceae bacterium | reverse complement strand
ACCTGAAGCCAACCGCCCCTTCCGTAACTCAAAGCGCTCTTTTCAAGAATCCTTTTTATGTATTTACCTTTTAATTTCATAGTGACAACCGTATCATTAAACTCAAAAATATCGTGAAGTTCAACATCTGTTATATAATTACTGTTATAAATTTTATCTCCTCTAAACATACCTGAGTTGTTGAGCACCACATCAACCTTAAATTTCTTTTTTAAAATATCGTTAATCGTATCTGCAAAAGCCGATTCTTTGAATCTCAAAACGCTATCCCTTAAATCAGCCTTCCCTTTTAACTTTCCTAAGATAATCGATTTGGGCAGCATTTTTTTGTATTTTTTAAGCTCTTGTTCAATGTCGGCATCTGGTTTGATGTCTTTTGATACCTTTATCAATCTATATTTCGTTTTGTTGACCAAAAACCGTTTTTGGTTATTCAGATACACATCAAGTTTAACAACATAATCTCCGCGCTCATCGCCGTTTACGATAACGGTTTTATTTACAAATGCAGCTTTTTTTAAATAGCTGTGAGAGTGCCCGCCGAAAATAATATCTATTCCCTTAACCTTAGATGCCACATACCCATCCTGTTTATAGCCTATGTGCGTCAAGGCTATAACAAGGTTTACTCCTCGGCTTTTGAGAATTCTAACCAGTTTCTTTGCCGCAAATACGTTGCTGTATTTTACTTTTACTTTCTTTGTAAAACTTATATCTTTCAGTTTTGTTGTCATAAGAGAAAAAATACCGACACGCACCCCTCCGATATTCTTTATTGCATAGGGCTTGCAAATATGCCCCAAGGCTGTATGCTCAACCGATAAATCGGAGCACAAGATATCGAATTTTGCATACTTCAAAGCCTGTACAAGCGCTTTGCAGCCGTTATCGAATTCGTGATTGCCCAAAGCATAAACATCAAGCCCCGCATCATTAAACAGAGAATAAATTGCCCTTCCGAAAAAGGTATGAAAATACCTGCCCATCAAATCGTCTCCGCTGAAAAGAACAAGGGTGTTTCTATTTTTAGCTTTTATGCGCTTTATAATTGTGGCTATGCGGGCAATTCCGCCGCCTTTTGACGAGTTGTCGAGATTTCCCTGTAAATCGGCAATGCCTGCAATTGTTATGTGATAAGCACAAGAGTCGTTTCCCTTTGCAGTTGATATGATTTTTTCAACCTCTATACTGCCAGACCAACCTACTCTTTTAACTTTACCCTCAACAGTTATAACTTTTCCTTTAAAAGACGCCACTCTATCTTTCAAGTGTCCCGAAACTTTATAATCAACCCTTGAGCGACTCCAATATTTCGTTATTATGTAAACGTTTTTACTGCCTGTCTCCACTAAACCCTTAAGAGTTTTGCAGTGCGCTTGAACCTGCCAGCTTCCGATATGAGTATCAACTCCTTTTGCAAAGGAAATATTCAATATCAAGCAAACAACAAAAATAATCGTTGTTAATAATAAGTATCTTTTTGTATTCATAATTTACGCTTCCTCCTTAAATCCTCAAGCATCTATCCAGTCAGCTTTAAAAAACAGCCTTTTCTATCTCTTCAAATGCCTCCCTGGCTCTTTTTTTCAAAAATAAATCCGGCATACATACGCCGAGTGCCGATTCATCCGGGTTAATCGTAACAACGAAAGAACCCATACTTTGAAGTCTGCTTGCAAGATAGTCGTTTGTAGGAACGGCTGAGCTTGAACCCACCAAAAATACTAAATCCGGAGCTCCCACATCCCTTAAAAAGTCGTTGTAGTTGTTTATTTGATAATCGTTTTCAATATAATACCAATCGCCGAACATCAATATGTTGGGTCTTAAAAGCTCACCGCAAACCGGACAAATAGGCAGGTTCGTTGCAATCATAGTCTCGTAATCCAAATCACATAGAGGAACATCCCTGTTATCTTTAATACCGTATGAACAAGCTGAACCTCTCATACACTGCAAGCGCCACATAGAACCGTGAACCTCATACACCAAAGATTCGTCAAGCCCTGAAATTATATGGTAGCCGTCCGTATTTGTTGTGTGTACAAAAGACTTGTCAAAAACCTCGTTTATAAGGCGATTGATAATCCTATATCCGCTGTGTGGCTTGTTTTCATTTGCGTTTCGCCTGCGCCATTCATAAAACGCCCAGGCATATTGAGGTCTGACCTCAAAGCTGTGGGGATTTGCAAGCTCTACAGCCTCAAGTCCCAACTTTTTGAAAACCGGAAAATTGCGCCAATAACCCTCTTTATCCCTAAATGTCGGTATGCCGCTGTCTGCGCTCATTCCGGCACTTGTCAAAAACATACAGGTTTTGCTTTCTTTAATCATTTTTTTCAACTTTTCTATGTCGTTTACAACCATATTGCCCTCCTTTTTAACTGTTTATTGCCTTTATTGTGCTTTTCAATGTGCAGATTTTTATTTATATTATTAAACTGTGGTACTATGTCAATCCTTT
>WGCD01000119.1 GCA_015493995.1 Desulfurellaceae bacterium | reverse complement strand
GTAATCATCCCTTTTTATCGTTTGCAAAGCCAACCTTACATCGTTATTAAAAAATGACTTGAGTGAAGATTCCACCATATCGTATGCCGCATTTGCCATACTATTTATATCGTCTATGAAGTTTTTTTGCACGGGAGAGCTTAAATGTTTAACCTGTTTTGCTATATTTACGCAGGAATCTCCTATTCTCTCCAAGTCAACGGTAACTCTCAAAGCCGAAATGACAAATCGCAAATCAAAAGCTCTCGGATTGTATATGGCAAGTATTTTAAAACACATATCCTCGATTTCGTTATCCAATTTATCCACTTCGCCGTCTTTTGCAATAACATTCTTAGCTAAACCCCTATCAATGTTAAGCAGAGCTTTTACTGAATCTTTAAGCATTATTTGAGACACGCCAGCCATTTGAGCAAGTAAATATCTAACTTTTTCAAGCTTTCCTTCGAGCATTTTCATAATTAAAACTCCTACCCGAACTTTCCGGTTATATAATCTTCCGTTTGCTTACTTTTCGGTCTTGTGAAAAATTCCTCCGTTTTATTGAATTCAATAAGCCTCCCAAGGTAAAAAAATGCCGTAAAATCCGAAACCCTTGCGGCTTGCTGCATATTGTGCGTAACAACTATTATAGTGGTTATCTTTTTTAATGCAATCATTAATTCCTCGATTTTGGATGTTGCTATAGGGTCTAAGGCGCTTGTCGGCTCGTCAAACAGCAGTATGTCCGGCTCAACAGCCAGAGCTCTCGCTATTACAAGCCTCTGCTGCTGACCTCCCGACAAACCGCTTGAATTTGCCGAAAGCCTGTCTTTTACCTCTTCCCATAAGGCGGCTTTTATGAGTGCATCCTCAACCCTGTCAGACAGCTCGGCTCTGTTTTTTATGCCTTTAAGCCTGAGTCCGTAAGCGACATTGTCAAATATCGACATAGGAAATGGGGTGGGTGATTGAAATACCATTCCTATCTTTGAGCGCAGCTTAATGCTGTCTTTTATTTTAAGAATATCCGTATCGTTGTATAAAATTTCACCTTCGTATCTGTTTCCTTTATATAAATCGTGCATCCTGTTGAAGCATCTCAAAAAGGTTGTTTTTCCGCATCCAGAAGGTCCTATCAAAGCCGTCACGCAATTTTTTTCTATGTTCATATTTATATCAAACAGTACCTGCTTTTTGCCGTAATAAAAATTTAGTTTTTTAACCTTCAGGATGTGTTTACCCATTCTTGGAGTACCTCCATTTTACAAGAATTCTGCTTATTATCGTTAATATTAAAATAAATGCCGTTATGACAAAAGAAGCCGCCCAAGCCATAGTGTGCCAGTTGTCGTAGGGTCCCATTGCGTATCTGTATATTGTCACGGTTAATGATGCCATCGGCTGCGTTAGGTTGTAGCTTAAAAAGGAGTTGTTCAGAGATGTAAAAAGCAGAGGAGCGGTTTCCCCGGCTATTCTGGCAATTGATAGAATTGTCCCTGTTAAAAGCCCCGTCAGTGCACTTTTATAGACTATCTGAAATATTACTTTGTAGTACGGCGTTCCTAAAGCAAAAGCCGCTTCTCTTAAATTCCAAGGGACGAGTTTTAACATATTTTCTGTTGTTTTAAGCATAACGGGAATCATAATGACAGCTAAAGCAAAAGAGCCTGCCAAAGCACTGAAATGTCCCATAGGCTTCACAACTACGGCATAAACAAATGTGCCAACCACAATGGAGGGAATGCTTGTGGCAAGGTCGGATAGCATACTTATAAATTTTGCGCTTTTTGAGTTTCGTCCGTATTCGGCTATGTATGTCCCGCCCAAAAGCCCTATGGGGATACCTATTAAAACGGCAATGGAAACGATTATTAACTGACCGATAAAAGCCGGTTTCATACCGCCTCCGGGTAAACCAGGAGGCACAAAATCATCGACAAACAAAGACCAGTTTATCGAAGAGGCACCCTTAATCAACAAATCGCTTAGAATGAATACTAACCAAAAAAGACCCAAAATCGCCGTAAGTATGCTGACGGCAATAAACAATTTACTGACAAATTCCCTTTTTTTCAGATTATCCATTCTTATTAGACCTCAATATCATATATTTTGCAATTGCAAGAATAATGAAACTTGAAACAAACAAAATCAAAGCAAGATAAAACAGTGAAGACATATAGATTTTTGAGTCGGCTTCCGTAAATTCGTTAGCCAAAGTTACGGGGATTGTAGATGATGCCCCAAGTAGAGACAGAACGATTTCGTGTTTGTTTCCGAGAACAAATGCCACAGCCATTGTTTCTCCTATTGCCCTTCCTATGCCCAAAATCATTCCGCCGTACATACCGGTTTTTGAATAGGGCAGAACTATATTTTTTATAACCTCCCACTTTGTAGAGCCTATGCCGTATGCAGATTCTATAAGATTGTCAGGGACAAGTTCGAAGCTGTCTCTTGCCACACTTGTAATGAACGGGATTATCATTATGCTTAAAATCAAGGAAGCCGTTAACAGATCAATGCCTATAGGCGTTCCCTTAAAGATGATTCCAATAAGTGGGAGTTTTCCTATGGTTTTTTGCAAGAAGGGCTCTATATGGTTTGACATTATAGGAGCCAAAACAAACAGCCCCCACATACCGTATATGATGCTTGGTATGGATGCTAAAAGCTCTATGGCTCCGCTTATTGTGCCTTTTATTTTTTTAGGGCATATCTGTGTGATGAATACTGCTATTCCGATTGATACTGGCGCTGCAAATAAAAGAGAAAGAACGGTTGTGACTACTGTTCCGTATATCGGAGCAGCTCCGCCGAAAATCTGTTTAACAGGGTCCCAGGTGCTTGTTGTAATAAACCTGAAAAAACCGAATTTGTTGAAGGCGTCGGCGGACTCAAAGCTTAACGATACGAGAATGGATAGAATCAACACTGGCACAAAATAGGCTGCAAACATTGTTATAAACAGGGTTATTTTGTTTTTAAGCTCAAAAGAGTTGTTTTTTTTGCTTACCTTTTTCATACTGCCTGTTTTTTTATTCTTTCTCTGTTTGAAAAATGTGGTAGAGTTGTAAAATTTATGTAAAGAACGAATGTGAGCAAAAATAATG
>WGCD01000118.1 GCA_015493995.1 Desulfurellaceae bacterium | reverse complement strand
TCTGACAAATAGAGTTGTAAAAGAGAGCAGCAATCAAAAAGTAGTGAAAATAAATAAAAACCAAGTCAATAGCGAAAATAAGAAAGCAGTTTCAGAAAAAGAAAAGAAAAAAACGGTGGCTGCAGTTAAGCCTGCTAAGTCGGTTAATAGCAAGAAAAACAAACCTAAAAAAACCGTTTTAAACAAAGAAAAAAAGGTTGTTGAGAATATAAAAAATAGAGTCTTTCCCGTTTTTTCTTTAAACATCAAATTGAGCGATATTCCAAAACCCATTAAAAAAAATAATGTCCAAAACAGCCTGTATAATGAGATAATCGCCGATAATTCAAGCCTCGACAATTTATCGACAAACGCAAAAAAAGGAGTTATTTCTAAAAAACAAGCAAACAATGAACTGTATGTTAAGGTTAGAACTAAATCCTTGTTTTTGTTAAAAAAATATCTTGGTAGAATGAAAATAAAATATAAAGTTAGAAAAGAGATTTACAGAATCCTTAAAACATACGATATATTCGTCGGTGGATTTGACAGCTATCCTAAACTTGCAAAGTTTGCATTGGATTTGAAATCGAAGGGGTATGTTGTATATAAAGTTGTTAATATGAACCTGTTGTTCTATGTTTGTATAGATAAAAACGTTTCTGAATCTATGAAAAACAGATATATTGCGGTTTGGTCAAAAACGCCGTTTAGGATAATCGCCGTTGAACATAAGAAAACAGAATATATATATGTATTTAAGTTCAGATGTAATAAAAAGCAGTTTAAACTATTGAAAAAAAGAGGATATTATCCTATAATCCTATCGCACAAAAGAAGCGGGGCGTAGCGCAGCCTGGTAGCGCACTTGAATGGGGTTCAAGTGGTCGGAGGTTCAAATCCTCTCGCCCCGACCATCTCCTTTTACTACTTTCAAAGACTGTTTCAGCAACTAATTATTGAGTATCTTTTTTAAGCTAAAACCATTTTTATTCGATTACTGCCTAATGCAAGTTTAATGTCTCTGTTTGTTAAATTTTTTAAGATGAATTCTTAAAAAAAGGACAGGCAGGAAGTATGTTTAAGTTTTTCTTTTTAAACCGCTTGTTTGCCGACTATTTTTCAAATACCAGATTTATCTTGACAAATTTATCTTTGTAGGTATATTTTCTGTGTTTTTCAAGTGGGCCGCTAGCTCAGCTGGTAGAGCAACGGACTCTTAATCCGTCGGTCGAAGGTTCGATCCCTTCGCGGCTCACCATTTTTTGTTTTTTGTGGTGGGTATAGCTCAGTTGGCAGAGCACCAGGTTGTGGCCCTGGGGGCCGTGGGTTCAAGTCCCACTACTCACCCCATTTTCTTTTTATGATAATCAAGGAAAATGATATACGGGGTTTGCATAGGCTTAAAGCCTTATTAAGCAGAGGCGGTGTGGCAATTTTGCCCGCTTACACAATTTACGGCTTTAGTGCTTTCCTGTTTGATGTTTATGCCAATAAAAGGATTTTTAAAATAAAAAAAAGACAGTCAGAAAATCCGTTGATAGTGGTTGCCGATAAGGATTATATTTTGAGTATAGCTTGCGATGTTGATTTAAATCTTCTGAATTTACTTCTCAATAACGACATAACAGTAATAGTTAAAACTTCGACAAAAATGCCAAATTATGTTTCAAAAAACTCTACAACGGCGTTTAGAGCAGCAAATACAGATTTTCTAAAAAAGCTTACACGAGATTTCCCCATTACTTCAACAAGCATAAATATCTCTGGAAAAAACAGTGTAAATGATATACAAACTATTCTAAATAGATATCGTTTTTTTGCTGATGCAGTTGTTAGCGGGCATGTTAAAAACAAAGCTTCTAGTATTGTTGAACTTTGCAAAGACAGTGTTAAGATTGTCAGAAAAGGCTGTTGTATCGATGCTTTAAAGGAGATTTTACTATGATTGTAGGAAGATTTTTTGTTGATGGAAACGTCAAGTGGGGGGCGGTTTTTGATGATAAGGTTAGAATTATCTCAAGGAATTTTTTAGAGGGTGTGTTCGAATATACAAAAGAAACATATTCTGTTGATGAAATAAAAATTCTATCTCCCGTCAAACCATCTAAGATTATAGGTGTGGGTTTGAACTATGTTGAACATATAAAAGAGCTGAATATGGAAAAACCTAAAAATCCTATGCTGTTTTTAAAACCGTCCACCACGGTTATTGCCCACGCAGAAACAATAGTGTATCCCAAACATATGTCAAACAGGGTGGATTATGAAGGTGAACTCGGGGTTGTAATAGGAAAAAAGGCGAAAAAGGTTTCAGAAGAAGAGGCGAAAAAGGTTATTTACGGATATACGATAATAAACGATGTAACGGCAAGGGATTTGCAGTTTAGTGACGGTCAATGGGTCAGGGCAAAGAGTTTTGATACTTTTTCTCCGATAGGACCGTTTGTAGCCAAGGATATAGACCCGTTAAACTTGAAGATACAAACTCGATTAAACAAAGAGATAAAACAGGATTCCAATACCTCTGATATGCTTTTCAATGTGTATCAACTGGTATCGTTCATATCAAACGTAATGACTCTATTGCCGGGAGATGTTATAGCAACAGGTACACCGAGGGGCGTAGGCGAGATGAAGATAGGAGATGAGGTTGAAATTTTTATAGAGAATATAGGCACTCTAAAAAACAGAATAGGAGGAGAAGAAAATGATTGAGGTAGCAGAAAGAATTAAAAAATTACCACCATATCTATTTGCTGAGATTGACAGATTAAAAGAGGATGTAAGAAAAAAAGGTGTGGATATAATAGATTTGGGCGTTGGAGACCCTGATATTCCAACCCCTATGGAGATAGTTTCGGTTGCAAAAGATGCGCTTGAGGATGCAAAAAATCATCAATACCCGAGTTATGTGGGTATGTTTGAATTCAGAAAAGCCGTTGCCGATTGGTATAAAGTCAGGTTCGACGTTAATGTAAACCCTGAAAACGAGGTTGTCAGCCTGATAGGCTCAAAAGAGGGGATAGCACATTTTCCTCTGGCTTTTATAAATCCTGGTGATTTTGCACTTGTTCCAAGTCCGGGGTATCCTGTTTATCCTGTAAGTGTAATGTTTGCATCCGGTGAGGTGTTCTATATGCCCTTAAAAGAGGAAAACTCTTTTTTACCCGTTTTAGGAGAGATACCGGAAGATATTTTAAGAAAAACCAAACTGATGTTTATAGGATATCCGAATAACCCCACAAGCGCTGTGGCTGAAGAAGATTTTTATAAAGATGTTATAAAATTGGCAAAAAAATACGACTTTGTTGTTGCAAGCGATAATGCATATTCTGAGATTTGTTACGATAGCTACAGACCGATAAGTTTTTTGGAGGTTGAGGGTGCAAAGGATGTGGGAGTAGAGTTTCATTCTTTATCAAAAACCTTTAATATGACCGGCTGGAGAATAGGCTTTGCTGTTGGAAACAAGGAGATTGTTAACGCTTTGGGAAAAGTTAAAACCAATATTGATTCCGGTATATTCCAGGCTATTCAGGTTGCCGGTATGTATGCGCTAAATAACGCCGAAAAACTCAACAAGCCCATTAGAGCCGTTTTCCAGGACAGAAAAGATAAGATGTCGGATGCTTTAAAAAAAGCTGGATTTGAATTTAAAGAACCTAAAGCAACGTTCTATTTTTGGGTAAAGACGCCAAAGGGTTATTCATCTTCTGAATTCACAAAAAAACTTCTTGAAGAAAAAGGAATCGTTGTAACGCCTGGTAACGGTTTCGGTTCAGCTGGAGAAGGATACTTTAGAATTAGCATAACAAATCCGAGAATTGAGGAAGCGGTATCGAGGATAAAAAGCGCCGTTTAAGCGTTTATATATTTTATTCAATCTAAAAATTATAAAGATACTGTTTTGGAGCGGTCGTATATTTAAAAAAATTTGCAATTGAGTATGTTTTATGATACTGTCTTGACGTAATCGCAAAGAGTAACATTATGTATTTTATTTTTAATCTGTTTTGGCGGTATTTATGGGTTTCGATGTGCTGTTGAAGGCGCTTAAAAGCGCATCCATTTTGGGTGTGTATATCTATCAGGATGAAGGTAAAATTGTTTTTGCAAATAGGGCTTTTCTCTCGTTTTTAGGGTATGAGGAGAAGGAGCTTATAGGTAAAAAACTACCGGAACTTCTGCAGGGCAGCGAAAAAGACATAGCCCTCAAAAATATTACGAGGCGATTAAACGGAGAAGAATTTCCTTTTGAATACAGCACAATCTCCTATGTCACAAAACTCGGTAACTTAAAGCCGTCTTTAAATTTTTCATATACAATTGAGTACAACAATAAGCCTGCCGGTTTGGTTATTTTAATAGATATTCAGAAGCAGAAAACATTTGAGGTTCTCTTTAAAAGTTTATCAGAGATAAACCAACTGATTGTCAGATGTGAAAGTGAAAGTGAATTATTTGATTCCATTTGCGATATTTTGGTTGATAAAATAGGGTTCAAACTTGCCATTATCGGAAACGTAACAAAAAAAGGTAAGAAGTTTGAAATTAAAAGTATAAAAGGGAAAAAAGGCATAGCCGACTACTTTAAAAAAGTTTCTCATTATATCAATGGAGCCTTGGAAAAAGGTACGGGCACAATAAGCGAAGCATACAAAAAAGGAGAAATAGTTTATTCGGAAAATGTTTTTTATGATCCCAAAATGAAAACGTGGATTAATGAGTTTAGGAAAAACAATATCTATTCGGCTTGCTCAATACCTATTTTTAAAGACGACAGGCTTGAATATATATTGATTATCTACTCAGATACACCTTACAGATTTTCAAAAGAGTATGTTCATATTTTAAAGGAACTGCAGCTTGATGTCTCTTTTGCATTGAAAAAGATGGAAGAAGAGAGAGATTTCAAACTATTTGATAAAGCCGTAAACAGCACGTCAAACTGGGTTGTTATAACAGATAAAAACGGCAAGATAATTAAGGCAAACAGTGCAGTTGAAGATATTTCAGGCTACACCTTAGAGGAAGTCATAGGTAAAAAACCGAATATATTTAAATCCGGCTACCACGACGATAAGTTCTATAAAGAACTTTGGAGTAAAATAAAAGAAGGAAAGCGGGAGAGATATTCTTTTGTAAACAGAGCAAAAGACGGTTCCCTGTTCTATCTTGATTCCATAATTATACCGGTTATGATTAACGGTGAGCTCTACAGAATTATAG
>WGCD01000117.1 GCA_015493995.1 Desulfurellaceae bacterium | reverse complement strand
TGGTAGAATATTAAAAGTTGGCAAAAAGTCAACACTTCTTTGGATAAACGGACAGCGGGTTGAGTTAGGCTTTGCCTCAAAGCATAAAATAGGCGATATAATCGATGAAAACGACAACCTCATAACCGAATGCAAGGAAATATACGACAACAAACAGAATAAAGAACACTTTAAGCGTTTAAAAAAGAAATTTGACTATTTGAAAAAAATCAGAAGATTTTTTGAGAAAAAGGGATTTTTAGAGGTTGTAACACCCAAGTTGAAAAACTCTATTTTACAAGAAGAAAATATCTCTTTAATGAAAACACCCTACGGATACCTTGCGCCCTCGCCTGAGGTTGAGATAAAAAAACTCATCTCCATCGGATTTGATAAGGTTTTCGAGCTCTGTTTTGCATACAGAAACGATGAAATAAACTGTCTCCATAAAAGGGAGTTTTTGATTTTGGAGTGGTATAGACCTCTCGGAACGCACGAAGAGATAATAAACGATTTTATCGAGTTGATAAAATATTTAAACTCTAAAAGCAGTTTAGAGTATTTAGACCTTTTTATCGATTTGGAAAAAATCGAATACATAGAGTACAAGACCCTGTTTGAACGGTTTGTCGGAATAGATATTGAAAAATTCGACCCCTTGGAAGTTAAACAGAGCTTTAATATCGTAGGCGATGTAAACAGACTCGATATTCTGGATGCTCTCTTTTCCTTAAAGATTGAGAAAAATCTCGGCTTTAAACATCCTGTTGTTGTCTATAACTTTCCTAAAGAACGTGCTGCTTTGGCTAAAATAGAAAACGGTTATGCAAAGAGGTTTGAAACGTATATTGCCGGCGTTGAACTTGCCAACTGCTATGATGAGGAGAACATCTATGAGAACATAAAAAACAGATTTGAAAATTCCGATAAAGAATTTTTCAAAGCTATGAAGATTGGTATTCCTGCTATGTCTGGTATAGCCGTTGGTGTGGAGAGGCTTATTATGTTGCTTGAAAACGACACATCTGTTTTTTGATTTTACTTGTCAACAAAAGTATGATAAGTCTTATTTTTAAGAGCCGTTAAGAGGTGGTGTTTATGTTTGAAAGGTTAAAAAAAGCAAGAGACGTTTTTGTTGATAAACTCGGAACAGTAGATGTTGCTGTTATAACCGGAACAGGTATAGATATAAAACTTGAGTGTAATAATAAAAAAACTTTGAGCTACGGGGAAATTCCGAATATGCCTAAACCGACAACACCGTCACACAAAGGGTTTTTCGAGTTCGGACAAGTTGGCTTTAAAAGTGTTGCGGTTGCTCACGGAAGGTTTCACTACTACGAGGAATACTCTATGGATGAGGTTGTCTTTTTGCCGAGGCTGCTGGGTATGGCAAAAGCAAAACTCATTATTTTGACAAATGCGGCAGGTGGGTTGAACATAAATTTCAATCAGGGAGATTTAATGGTTGCAACCGACCATATAAATATGACGGGCGTTAATCCTCTAAAGGGCAAAAATATAGATGAGCTTGGTGAAAAGTTTCCCGATATGAGCAAGCCGTACAGTAAAAAATATATAAAGATGTTGAAAGAAACAGCTCTTAATAATAGAATAGAGTTAAAGGAGGGTGTGTATATCGGTGTCAGCGGTCCTTCAATGGAAACGCCGGCGGAGACGCGTTTTTTCAGAATGATTGGAGCAGATGCAATCGGTATGTCAACCGTGCCGGAGGTTATAGCTGTCAACCATATGAAAATACCATGTGTATCCATATCCGTTATATCAAATGTCAATCGGCCGGACTGTATGCAAAAGGCACCGCTTGAAGCCGTGATAGAGGCGGCAAAAAATTCATCGGACAAACTCTCTTTTTTAATTAACAGATTTTTAGAGGTTGTATGAGTATTCTGATTAAAAACGGTTATTGCTTGGGCGAGCAAGAGGGTATATACGATATATTTATTGAAAAAAACAAGATAAAAAAGATAGACACAAACATAAAAGAACAGGCAGACGATATTATAGATGCAAAAGAGTGTCTTGTCATTCCAACATTTTGCAACGCTCATACCCATAGTGCTATGAGTCTTTTTCGAGGGCTGGCTGACGATTTGTCTTTGATGGACTGGCTTAATAACCACATATTTCCAAGCGAAGCAAAGTATGTAAATAAAAAGATGGTTTATATTTGCTCAAAACTGTCAATGCTTGAGATGATTAGGAGCGCAACGGGCTGTTTTATGGATATGTATTTCTTTGAAGAGGAGGTTGCAAAGGCTGCTTTGGAGATAGGGATGAAGGGTGTAATAGGTGAGGGGATTATAGACTTCAAAACGCCGGACTGCGCGAATGTTGATGAAGCCATCTCCAAAACTTTTTCACTTAAAAGAGAGTTTGAAAGCGATACGATTAAGGTTGCATTCTCGCCTCACTCCACCTATACGCTTACAGAAGATAGCCTAAAAAAAATTGCGGAAGCAAGCGAAGGATTTATTGTTCATACACACGTAAACGAAACAAAAAGCGAAGTTGAATTGTGTATGGAAAAACACAAAAAAAGGCCTATGGAGGTTTTAAGGGATGCAGGATTATTGGAGCGCGATATATACCTTGCACACTGCGTTGCAAGCACGGATGACGATATAAATATGATGAAGCAGTACAAAACAAATGTTATAAATGTTCCGCAGAGCAATCTCAAGCTGGCAAGCGGCATAGCTCCTATTTACAAGATTATGAAAAATGGAATAGATGTTTTTATAGGAACTGACGGCCCGGCGAGCAATAACAACCTCGACATATTGGAGGAGCTGAGGGTTTCAAGCCTTGTTCAAAAGGCGATAAATTATGATGAAACAGCAGTAGATGCAAAAACGACATTTCAAATAGGCACAAATTCCGTTTTTGAAACATCCGGCAAACTGAAAGAAGGTTTTGATGCGGATATCGCCGTTGTAAAACTCGACGGTTTTGAGGCTACGCCGATTTTTAATCCATATTCCTATCTTGCTTATGCGGCAAATTCGAGGGATGTTTCAACCGTTATTATTAACGGTAAAATCATCTTGAAAAACGGAGAATTCTTGTCCATAGACGAGGAGAAAGTAAAGTTTGACGTAAAAGCTATGGCTAAAAAACTCGGAGCTATGTTTTGATTGAAAAATCACCTGCAAAAATCAACCTGTTTTTGTATGTTCTAAAAAAAAGACAAGACGGATATCACGAGTTGTATTCGCTTATGCATAAAATAGACTTTTTCGATTATATTAGAATAAAAAAAACCGATAAATTTTCCATAGAGATTTTGACAAACAAAAGAGAATTGAATAACGAAAAAAACCTTGCCTACAAAGCAGCGAAGCTGTTTTTTGAGAATACAAAAATCAGACCGCAGGTTTTTATTGAAATAGAAAAACACATACCTATGGGAAGCGGGCTTGGAGGAGGCAGTTCGAATGCGGCATACACGCTTAAAATATTAAACGAACTGTTCGACTTTCCGTTAACCGATGAAAAACTTCATAATTTGTCAGCAATGATAGGCAGTGATGTACCGTTTTTTTTATGTAAAAAACCTGCTGCAATTGCCCGAGGGAGGGGCGAAATATTAACCCCAGTCGAGTGTGATACAGAAAATTACTCCGTTTTTCTTGCAATACCGGATATAAATGTCACCACAGCCCTGATTTATTCAAAATTATTGTTGACAAGTGGTAAACCTATCAATAAAATGCCATTTGTTGTTGGTGTCGGCAATTGTAGTCTTGAAAAAATCAAGCTACGGCTTCACAACGATTTGGAAAAGGTTGCTTTGGCAGAGTTTGAAGAATTGAGAGAAATTAAAAGAGTTTTGTTTGGTTTTTTCGGTAATGCGCTACTATCCGGTAGCGGAGCAAGTATATTTTCAATTATTAATCCGGAGGTGAGAGCGGGAAGAGAGGTCGAAGATTTTTTGGTGTCGAAGGGTATGGTTTTGAAAACAGCAAATTTCTCAAAAAAAGGAAGGTAAAGCTTTATGGAAATTACAGAGGTAAGAGTTAGTCCTATCGAAGGTGACGAAAAATTAAAAGGTTTTGCAACGGTAATTTTTGACAATGAATTTGTGGTAAGAGACTTGAAAATCATTAGCGGACAGAAAGGCTTGTTTGTTGCTATGCCGTCGAGAAAGATGAAAGACGGAAGTTTTAAGGATGTTGCCCATCCTCTAAACAACGAGATGAGGCAAAAACTTGAAAGTGCCGTTTTGGGCGAGTATGAAAAGGTTATGGCTCAAACCGAAGAGGAAGAAGAAGCCTAAATAACAATGAGGCCGCTTTTTTGCGGTCTTTTTATTGGGGTGTAGCCAAGCGGCAAGGCAGAGGACTTTGGATCCTCGATCGGTGGTTCGAATCCACCCACCCCAGCCATTTATCTGATAAAGAGAGAGGTAATGATAGATTTAAAGCTGATTAGCGGGACCGCTAATGTAGAGTTGGCTGAAGAGGTAAGCAGTTATCTTGGCAAACCCCTTACAAAAACCGAAATATCGAGATTTAGCGACGGTGAGGTGTATGTTCAAATAGACGAGAGTGTTAGGGGAGATGATGTTTTTGTTATTCAATCTCTATCCTATCCAGTGAACGACAATATAATGGAGCTTCTTGTCACGCTTGATGCGCTGAAGAGGTCGAGCGCAAAATCTGTTAATGTTGTCATACCTTACTACGCATACGCAAGGCAGGATAGAAAAGTTGCACCGAGGGTACCCATATCAGCTAAGTTGATTGCAGACTTAATAACGGTTGCAGGGGCTCACAGAATAATATCTATGGACTTACATGCAGGGCAGATACAGGGATTTTTCAATATTCCGGTTGACCATCTCTATGCCGCCCCGATACTTTTAAATTACATAAACAATAAGAATTTTAAAGATATAGTGATAGTTTCTCCAGATGCCGGTGGCGTCGAAAGGGCGAGGTACTACGCAAAAAAATTGGGTTGCACAATTGCAATAATAGACAAAAGAAGGCCAAAGCCCAACGTGAGCAAAATAATGCACATAATAGGTGAGGTTAAAGGGAAAACGGCAATTATAGTAGATGATATTATAGATACCGCAGGAACACTTACAAATGCTGCATTTGCTCTCCAGAAAGAGGGAGCAAAAGAGGTTTATGCATGCTGCAGTCACCCCGTATTAAGCGGAGATGCCATAGAGAAAATTAACAATTCACCCATTGTTGAAATTGCAACAACAAACACCATTAAATTTAAGCACAAAGAAAACACGAATAAAATCAAGGTTCTGTCTGTAGGGGCTTTGATAGGTGAAGCAATAAGAAGGGTTTATCATAAAGAGTCACTAAGCGCTATTTTTGAATAAAAACTTTTGAATTATGAGGAGTTGAAGCAAAATGATTATTACTGCCAAAGAAAGAGAAGTTGGAACCAAGGTATCAAGAAGAATGAGAAGAAACGGAAAGGTTCCTGGGGTTGTTTACGGAATAGATTTTGAGAACAAGCATATAGAGTTGGATAAATCCCAACTGCTTGCGGGTCTTAGAAAAAGCAGAAGAAATGACAGATTTGAGCTTAAACTGGAAAGCGGAGAGAGCTATAATGTTATTGTTAAATCAATACAGTGGCATCCTGTAACCGACGATATAGTGCATATAGATTTTTATAAATTAACAGAAGGTAAGCCTATTACAGTTGACATTCCGATTAAACTGACAGGTGAGGCGAAGGGTGTTAAGCTCGGAGGAGACCTCTATCAGCCGAGAAAGAGAATTACGGTTGTAGCCCTGCCTGAGTCGATACCAAACGAAATAGTTGTTGATATAAGCGATATGAATATAGGCGATGTTTTGCATGTATTCGATTTGGATATGCCAAAGGGCGTTGAGGTTAAGTCAACTAAAAACTTTACGCTTGTTGCTATCTTAGGAAAGACACAGGAAGAAGAAGAGACAGAGGAAGAGACAGAGGAAGAGGTAGAGACAGAAGAAGAACAGTAAAATTAATTTTGATGTATGCTATTGTTGGCTTGGGAAATCCTGACAGCAGGTATGCGCTGACTCCTCACAACGTGGGGTTTATGGTTTGCGACCTGCTGTCTTTTTCTTTTAATTTTTCTTTTGATTTCAGTAATAAATTTATAGGTGAGATAGGGAACTTCAATTACGATTCACATAAGATATTGGTTTTGAAGCCTCATACCTATATGAATTTAAGCGGTAAAAGCGTTGGGATGCTTGTTAATTTTTACAAGATAGAAATTGATAACATTATTGTGATTCACGATGATATAGATTTGTATATGGGTGTTATAAGAATTAAAAAGGGTTCTTCAAGTGGGGGGCATAAAGGTGTTCAATCCGTAATAGATGCGCTTGGCAGTAATAATTTTATCAGAATTAAGATAGGCGTTGGAAAAGACGAAAATAGGGAAGCCTCCGAATATGTTCTCTCTTCTTTGGAGAAAGAAAGCTTAAAAATAATAAACAGTTCCATTGAAAAGGCAAAAAATGCGGCTGTCGATATAATCTCAACAGGGTTAACTCAAGCTATGAATGTTTACAACGCAAAAAATAATAACCCCAGCGGGTAAAAAAGATTTCAATATTATAAAGCAATCGGATATAATGTCTTGACAACGTGTGGTTGCTTGAGTATTCTAACGTACCTTTTTGCAACTTAAAAATTTATTCTAACAAGAACTGCGTATCAGGTCTATTTATCAGGAGGGTCTTTCTATGGACGGTTTATACAATGTTGCGGTAGTCGGAGCAACGGGTGCCGTAGGGGTTGAAATGTTAAACATCTTAGAAAGCAGAGATTTTCCCATAGATAATCTTAAATTATTGGCTTCAAGTCGCTCAGCCGGGAAAAAGGTGAAATTTAAGGATAAAGAGTATGTAGTTGAAAAGTTAACGAAAGATTCGTTTAAAAATATCGATATTGCGTTATTTTCCGCAGGCGGTGCAAGAAGTAAAGAGTTTGCCAAATTTGCAGTTGAAGACGGCGCAGTTGTAATCGATAACAGCTCTGCTTTCAGGATGGATAAAAACGTGCCTTTGGTTGTTCCTGAAATAAACCCCGAAGATATATTCAAACATAACGGCATAATAGCCAATCCTAACTGTACCACGATAATTATGCTGATGGCTATAAAACCGCTTTATGATTATTCAAGAATTAAAAGAATAATCGTTTCTACCTATCAGGCGGCGTCGGGAGCCGGAGCTCAAGCTATGGAGGAGCTTAAACAGCAGGCAAAAGATTGGGCAAACGGCAGAGAAATAAAAACAGAGAAGTTTCCTTATCAGCTTCTTTTTAATGTTATACCGCAGGTTGACATATTTCTCGACAACGACTATACGAAAGAGGAAATGAAGATGGTAAACGAAACAAGAAAAATTCTGCACGATGAAGATATAAAGGTTTCTGCTACCTGCGTCAGACTTCCGGTTTTCAGGGCTCATTCCGAGGCTGTAACCGTAGAGTTTGAAAACGACGTTGAGCCAAAAAAGGCAAAAGAGTTAATAGATGCCTTTCCTGGCGTTAAGGTTGTTGATAATATACAAGAGGGTGTATATCCTATGCCGTTGTTTGTCAGCGGGAAAGATGACTGCGAAGTGGGAAGAATAAGGCAGGATTTAAACGGAAGTAACTGGCTGTCTTTTTGGGTTGTAGGAGACCAAATAAGAAAAGGAGCCGCCCTAAATGCGGTTCAGATAGCTGAAAAACTGATAAATAAATAAAAAAGGAGGCGCAGTATGAATTCCATAGCCATTAAAAGAATTCTTGCCCCCATAGACCTTTCCGAAAACTCCGAGTATGCGTTAAAATATGCCAAGTTGTTGTCGGAACAGTTTAAGGCAAAGTTGTATATTTACCATTGCATAGGAGATATTCAATCCACCATAGGTTATGTTCCATCTCTGCCGACTTCCCAAATTATAAATGCTATGAAAGAGGATGTGCTTAAAGAGATAGAGCATTTTAGAAACAGATATGACTTAAACAACGATGTCGAGGTTGTTATTGAGGTTGGTAATGCAGCGAGGAAAATTGTTGAGTTTGCGGATAAAAACGATATAGACTTAATCGTTATGGGAGCTCACGGTAAAAGCGGATTGGAGAGATTTATGTTTGGAAGCGTAACGGAAAAGGTTATGCGCTTGTCATCCAAACCGGTTCTTGAAATAAAGTTGAATATCTGATTTAAATAACAAAAAAGTGTTTAAAAAAGGCGGGTTAAATCCCGCCTTTTTTATTCTTCTGATTTTGATTTTTCTATGATTTTTTCGGCTATCTGTTGAGGCACTTCTTCGTATGTTGAGAATTTATACTTAAAAAATCCTTTACCGCCCGTTATAGACCTCAAGGAAGGAGCATATTCCAGAATTTCTGCCTCCGGAACCAGGGCTTTGATTCTTTGGTATCCTTTCTTTTCTTCGTAAGGCTCCATACCCAACACTCTTCCTCTTCTTGAGTTTAAATCTCCAATAACATCACCCATATTGTCATCAGGTACTACAACTTCCATCTCTACGATAGGTTCAAGGAGGGTAGGTTTACATTTCTCGACGCCATCTTTAAACGCTATCGAACCGGCCATCTGAAATGCCAAATCACTCGAATCAACAGGGTGGAACGAGCCGTCTATCAATTTTATTCTTATGTCTATCATAGGATACCCGGCTAAGAAACCCTGTTCCATGGCTGCTTTTATTCCCTTTTCAACCGAAGGTATAAACTGTTTTGGTATTGCGCCGCCTACAATCATATCGACAAATTCAAATCCACCGCCTCTTTGCAGAGGCTCGATTTCTATTACGCAGTCTCCGAACTGTCCGTGACCGCCGGTTTGTTTTTTATACCTTCCGTGAGATTGCGTTTTTCCTTTAATCGTTTCTTTGTATGCAATCTTAGGCAATTTCAACGTTGCTTCAACGCCGAATTTATTTTTCAACTTGGATGCCGTTACCTCAAGGTGCATTGCACCCATTCCCGTTAGTATAAACTCTTTTGTCTCGTTGTTTCTTGAGAACTTCAAGCTCGGGTCGGATTCTATTATTTTACTTATTGCAGCTCCGAGCTTCTCCTCGTCGCCCTTGGATGTTCCGTAAACGGCATACGATATAAACGGCAAAGGCATCTCTATGAAGTCGCACTTAACAGAAGAGCCTTTATTTGCTATCGTATCACCAGTTTGGGTTGTTTTTAGCTTGGCAACAGCTACAATATCGCCTGCTGCTGCACTTTCAACTTTAGAAAATGATTTGCCTTGAACGCTCTGTAGAGCACCGAGCCTTTCCTCCTGGTCTTTATTGACGTTAAAGTAGTTGGTATCGGACTTAAATTCTCCTGCGCAAACCCTTAACAGACTGATTTTACCAAGTTGGGGGTCGTTGTAGGTTTTAAATACCAAAGCAGCATCTTCGTCGTACTCTTCTTTTGGCGGCGGCAGAAGTTCCACTATATCGTTTAGCAGCTGTTCACTGCCAAAGCCCTTCAAGGCGGAGCCTATAAGTATCGGATACAGTTCACCGGACTGAACGGCACTTTTTAAAGTTTCAACCAATCGGCTTTTCTCCAACTCCTCGCCTTCCAAATATTTTTCCATTAACTCATCATCAAAGGTTGAAATTTCCTCTATCAATTCCATATACTTTTCTTCAACAAGATCATTAACAGAAGATGGTATATCCTTTTCTTTTTTCTCGTAATCAAAAGCCTTTTGTTCAAGTATATCAACATAACCGATTAAATTTCCGTTTTCCATTATGGGGTATTGGAGTAAAAAAGCTTTGTCGCTCAACTCACTTTTAATGGAACTAACTACTCTTTCTGCGTCTATATCCTCTTTATCCAATCCGTTTAGATAAAACATAACGGGTTTTTGCTCTTTTTTTGCTTCGTCAAACAACCTTTCGGTTTGTGCTTTAACACCGTCTTTTGCATCAACGAGCATCAATACGGAATCCGCTGCCCTTATGCCGCAAAGAGCATCGGCAATAAAGTTGTGGTAACCCGGAGTATCTATAAAGTACAAAACATTTTTATTCCACTGTGTATTCCCCACAGCTAACTGCAATGATATTTTTCTTTCTATTTCTTCAGAGTCGAAATCCATCAAGGTATTGCCTTTATCTGTTGAGCCTTTCCTTGTGGTTTTCTTGGTGAGAAACATTATATCCTCAACAAGTGTTGTCTTTCCGCATCCCCCGCTTCCGCATATGGCTACAACTCTCTTTTTATCGATATCTACTCCCATATAACAAATACCTCCGTTTATATTGGTTTATAGGCAGCTTTCCAGCTCTTTTCTAAAGCTCTCTTCCGTTCTTTTTGCTCTTAAAAATTTGCTTCTTTGTATATATTCGTTTAGCTTGTTTTCTTTTGTTCTAATATGCTCAAACCAGTCTGCAATCATATCTTTGTATTCGGGATGATTTTCACTGTTGCTTTTCATAATGGAATCCTGAAGATTATACCCCACAATTGTGTCCGTTATATCAAAAGCATCTTTATAGTCAACGAAATGCCCCTCAACGCCCTCTATAGAGTAAACTCCCGGAGCAATCTCGTATCCTTGAGTGTTGTTGACCAAATAATAACCTATTGTAAGATGTTGAGTGTCTTGCTCATACGGCTTGAAAATAGCCCTAAAGAGTATGTATATCTTGTCATACTCTTTCTTTTCGAGGATTTTCTCAACCTCCTTAAAATAGAATACATAGTCCATTTTATTGTCTAAATTAAATCCCTCCAGATACGGACCGTTTTCATAATCACCTTTTCTTAAAGGGTTAAGACCAAGAATATCTCGCAAAATCAGATTTTGGTTGCCAACCAGGGGGTCGCACTTCTTGGAGAGCCCCGGAAGGGCGAAAAACGGAACACAAATGGTAAGAGTTTCCATTGGCAATACTCCTTTCTATCCTTTAATATGAAACCTTGTTAAACATCCATACTTTACTTTAATATTCTAAAGTAAATACTTTTTAATATCAAGAAAAAAGTGGGTTATAAACGTCTGCCATTCAAACTCCCAACTTTTAATTATCGTTAAAAATAACGGCTTTTTTTGTTTTATTGGTAATCAGAACGCCTGTTATCACCAAAATACCACCAAAAATAACAACCGTATGCAGGTGTTCGTGAAGCATAAAAGATGAAGCCATAACACCGAAAACGGGCACGAGATTGACAAAAATACTCGTTTTTGAGGCTCCGAATTTTTCAACACCTTTATACCAAACGCTAAATGCAAAAAAAGTTGCCACCAGCGCCATATACATTATGCTGCCCCAGGCTATTAAAGGATATGAGGCTATGTGTCTTATGCTTCCTTCCATAAATACAAACGGTATAAGATAAATGGTTCCAAGGAGTGTTGAAAGTGCAACGGACTGAGAATGTCCTATGCTGTTAATGACAGTTTTACCGACAACAGAATAGATTGCCCAAAGAAAAGTTGCCGTCAGCATAAACAAATCGCCTATATTGAAAGAAAGATGCTCTATTGTCGATATGGAACCGCGGCTGATTATTGTCATAACGCCAAAAAATGATATGGCAATTCCAATCCACATATATCCGCTTATTTTTTCCTTTAGGAAGATAGCCGCAATAATTGTTGTTATGATAGGATTAAAAGAGGCTATTAAAACGGAATTTGACGCTAAGGTGAACTTTAACGAATACAGATAGAAAAAGTTATATATGGTAATTCCGCTTAATCCCATTACGGAAAGTCCTATAAAGTGCTTTTTTAAATTATTGATAATATCGTTACTGCGGTTCGATACAATGATTATAAAAAGTATTGAGGTTATAAAGAATCTGATAAAGGCAAAGGTGAAAGGCGGGATATAGTGTATTCCAACTTTTGATATGGGAAAGCCCACACCCCAAGCGAAGGTGGTTAAAAACAGAAGAAACAGCAAAAGAACATCACTCATAGCTATTTATAACCTATTTTTATATAAAATTATAGTTTTTTGTAACAGGTCTTATTTAAACTAATCTATTAAAAAACTTGCTCTATGGCTTTTAGATTATAGTTTTTTACCAAGTCAACAGCTTTTTTGTAGTCTATCTTGTCAAATTTTAAACTGAAAAGAACCCTGCACTGACCGCTTACATTTTTCAAACAGACATAAACAACGCCGCTTTTGGCTTTTTTGTCATAGGCAACGCCGCCTCTGTATTTTTGTATATCCATTGTCTTTAGGAGGTTTTCGTTTGTTTCTACCGACATAGACGCTTGAAACATTCCCCAGCTTGCTATTGCCTGCATACCGGACACAACGCTTAATTCCAATTCTTTGTCACCGTTTTTAAATGATTTTGTGGCAACAACAACAGCGCCGACTGATGTTCCTTCCATATTTGTTCCGTTACACTTCTCATTTACCTGCCATCCCTTTATGCTTTCCATAGCTGAGCAAACTTTGGAATAGGTAGGCAGTTTGGCATAAGAGTTAATCGACAATACAAAAAAATAACCAAGTATTACAAAGATTTGTGCACCGAGCTTTTTCACATCCACCTCCTCTTAATTACAGATATTTCATTGCATATTATATACATTATACTCAATTATTTTTCAACTTTTTTATATATTATTTGAGATAAGACGATTGTTTATGCCTTTGCTTATGTTGAAACCTTTCCAATCTTTTTTTCTATAGAGGCTATTTTTTGTTTCATTCTGTCTCTTCTGTTTTTTCTTATGTCAAACTTTATTGTTGAGTATATTCTGTCACAGTCGTTTTCCAAGCATTGATA
>WGCD01000116.1 GCA_015493995.1 Desulfurellaceae bacterium | reverse complement strand
TGTATAAGAGACAGGTGTAAAGACGGTTTATGTGTGTTCCAATTGCGGATATACAAGTTCCAAATGGTACGGTAAATGTCCGAATTGCCGGCAGTGGGGAACATTTGTCGAAAAAACCCGTGACAAAAAAGCCGAAGCGAAGGTAAGCGAGTATAAAAAACCGAGCAGGGTTTTGAATATAGACGAAAAGGAAGAGATTCTGCATATTGATAAAAATTTTGACGAATTCTTATCCAAAGGTCTTGTGAAGGGCGGGGTTTATTTGATTTCCGGTACGCCCGGTGTGGGAAAATCCACGCTGCTATTGCAAATATCGGATAAGCTGGCAAAAAACGGGTCAAAGGTTGTTTATGCCTCCTCAGAGGAGTCGGCAGCACAGGTTTCAATGAGGGCAAAACGTTTAAACGCAGTCGATATGTATGTTGTAAGCAGTAACGATATAGACGAAATAGCATATATGGCTGAAAATGAAAAGCCTGATGTTGTTGTTGTGGACTCAATTCATACCGTTTATTCAAAAAATTCAGATGCCATAGCTGGCGGTGTTCAACAGGTCAGATACGCTGCAGAACGTATGATTGAGGTGGCAAAGAGATTTGATATAGCAGTAATAATAGTTGCTCACGTAACCAAGGAGGGTGCAATAGCAGGACCTAAGATGCTTGAGCACATGGTTGATGTTGTTCTGTTTTTGGACGGCGACGAAGAGTTCAGAGTTTTGAAAATCAAGAAAAACAGGTTTGGCTCTTCGGAAGAGTCCCTTATTTTGGAGATGAAATCCGAAGGATTAAGTGTTGTCGATGACCCTACCGTTAAATTTCTTGATGACAAGGATGCGAGCGACGGCAAAGTTTACGGTATCATAATAGAGGGCAGATATCCTATAATTGTTGAAATACAAGCATTGTGCGTGGACACGCCGCTTGCAATACCAAGAAGGGTTTCCGTTGGATTTGATTTGAACAGACTTCATATGCTTCTTGCAGTCATTGAGAAAAAACTGAACATACCTATGTTTAAATACGATGTTTATGTGAATATTGCAGGTGGTATAAAGGTTTCTTCCACCCTGGTCGATATGGCTGTAGTTGCAAGTGTGCTATCGTCTATTAAAAAGGTTGTGATAGGTAAGAATATTGTTATGGCGGGCGAGCTTGATTTGTCCGGCAATATAAGGCTGTTAGAAAAATATGCGAAATATGTCAGAAAAATAGAACAAACCGGATTTGAGGTTGTTTCACCTTTAAACGGAATAGATAATGTTTACCGATTAATGAAAAAGATTAAGAGTTCATTGTAAAAATTCTTCTGTTAGTGTAATATATAAGCGGTGGTTTATAGTGATTGAATGCAGGAATTTAAAAAAACTATATAAGAAAAAAGTTGCGGTTGACAATGTTAGCCTTAGCGTAAAAAAGGGTGAGATTGTAGGACTTCTTGGTCCAAACGGTGCCGGCAAGACCACAACGTTTTATATGATTGCCGGATTGATTAAACCGGATAACGGAGAAATTTTTATAAACTCAAAAAATGTTACACACTACCCGATGTACAGAAGAGCTAAAGACGGGTTGTCGTATCTTCCCCAAGAGCCTTCGGTTTTTAGAGGCTTGAGCGTTGAAGATAACATATTTGCCGTTTTGGAGTTCGTTTATAAGGACGAAAAAACAAGGAGGCTTGTGGCTGAGAAATTGTTGAGAGATTTGAATATAGCTCATATCAGGACAACAAAAGCCTATGCCATATCGGGCGGAGAGAGAAGAAGGGTTGAGGTTGCAAGAGCTTTGGCTACAAAGCCTGAATTTATGCTGCTTGATGAGCCGTTTTCCGGCATAGACCCGATAATAGTGGATGAATTGAAGGAGATTATCAAGTCGTTGAAGAGCAGGGAGATAGGGATAATCATAACCGACCACAATGTCAGAGAGATATTGGACATAGTTGACAGGGCTTATATTATGTACAACGGCAGGATAGCAAGAGAGGGAACGCCTGAGGAGATTATTAAAGACAGTGAAATGATAGATATATACCTTGGAAAGAGTTTTACCGTATGATGGAATTAAAGCACAATTTGAATTTAAATATAGGCTTGATGTTGACGCCCAACGTTGATTTGTCTTTGAAAATATTGGCTATGAACGTGTTGGAAATAGAAGAGAAGTTGAAGGAACTGTCTGAAGAAAACCCGATAATCAAAATAGAAGATGATATAGGAATACAAAAACGGGCTATTGATGACAACAGAAAAATTAAGGAGATTTCTGAATCCTTTAAAGAGCGTTTCTCAAACGATGAGAGTGCGGACATTCTTGAGGCAACCGTTGCGGATGAAGAAACCCTTATGCAGTCTTTGTCAAAGCAGGTAAAATTTGAGTGTGATTTATCAGAAAAGGACGAGCAGATTGCGAATTTCATAATTTACAATCTCGATGAAAAGGGATTTTTGGATATGGATGTTGCAGAGATTGCCAAAAAATTTGAAAGTTCAAGTAAACGGGTGAATGATGTAAGAAAAAAGATAATGGAGCTTGAACCCATAGGTTGCGGCTCTTTAAACACTCTTGAATTTCTTCAATTTCAAGCTCAAATTTACGGTTCGTTTGATTCTGAGTTAATTAACAGGTTGATTAAAGAACTCCACTTTGCTTCAAAGCCCAATATTAAAAAAATAAAAGAGAAGATGGGCATTGAAGACTCACTTTTTGAGAAAATTTTTGATGAGGTATCCAATTTTTCCTTATATCCTCTGGAAAATTATGCAATTTTTGACAATAGGATTTATGTAGAGCCGGATGTTTATATCAAAAAAATAGGTTCAAAATATGTTGCCGTTTTAAACGAAAAGAATTTAAGCAGGGTGAATGTTGACGAAGAGCTGTATAAAGAATTTGTAAAAGACAGCGATGCAAAAGAGTTTCTGGATGAGAAATACAAACAGGCAAAACAATTTATGATAGCCATTGCCCACAGAAACAAAACCTTGCTAAAAACGGTTAATATAATTTTGGAAAAACAGAGGAGTTTTTTTGAAAAAGGGGTTTTGATGCCCCTTACCAGAAAAGATATAGCGGATGAGCTCCAGTTTAACGTCTCGACCATAACCAGGGCGGTTAGCAATAAATATGTTGAATTTGAGGGTAAAATCATTCCGTTAAAGAGGTTTTTTTCATTTGGGGTAGGAGAGAATGTTTCGAAAGATTTTGTAAAAAATTTGATAAGAGGTATTGTGGATAAAGAGGATAAAAACGAGCCTTTTAACGACGACGATATTAAAGAGTTGCTTGCAAAGCAGGGGATAAACATTACAAGGAGAACAGTTACGAAATACAGGAAAGAGATGAATATACCAAACAGTAGGGTAAGAAGATGTCAGACCATATAGACGGCATATTAAAACTTTTATCGGCAAGGGACTATAAACCAGTATCGGATGCCGGCATAAGAAGACATTTAGGCATAAAAAGAAGCCAAATCAAAAGTTTTTATAAGGACTTAAAGAAGTTAAAAAGACAGGGAAAAATCAATAAAATAGGCAAAAACAGGTATGTCCTTGCCGGAGGGTCTCAGCTTTCGGATGTGATTGCGGGTGTTTTTAAGAAAAGAAACGGTCGATACTTTGTAGAAAACAGCGAGGGAGAATTTTTGCTGCCTAAACTGATTAACCCGTTTTATGCCGTTGTAGGTGACGAGGTTGTGGTAGTTATTGAAAAAAGGAAATTCGGATTTGCGGCAAGAATTTTAAAGGTATTTAAGAGAAAGTATAAAACGATAGTGGGACATTTGAGAAAGAAGCACGGCTTATATATTGTGGAGCCCATTGACAGGAAGGTAAAATTTTCCGTTTCTGTCGGTGTGTTGGATGAGAAAAAGGTTAAAGAGGGTGATATTGTTCTTTGCGAGATTACACGCTACCCTTATCAGAATGCTAAAGCTGCTGGAAAAATTCTGGAAATTTACGGTGACGAATTAGACAGCTCCATTGACGAGAAAGTTGTTGTAGGAAAATACAATCTGCCTTATATTTTTTCTGATGATGTCATAAAAGAGGCTGAGTTTTGTAAAGAGCCACAAAAAAACGATTTTAAAGACAGAGAGGATTTCAGGGATTTTGAAACCATCACTATAGACGGATCTGATGCAAAAGATTTTGACGATGCCGTTGATATTGAGCAAATAAAAAACGGATTCAGGTTATATGTTCATATAGCGGATGTGTCTGAATATGTAAAACAGAACTCGGCTTTGGACAAGGAGGCATTTATTAGAGGCTTCAGTGTCTATTTTCCCGGCAGCGTAATCCCTATGTTGCCTCATAAACTTTCAGACAATATATGTTCGTTGCTTCCGGATAGAGACAGGTTGGCTTTGAGCGTTATTGTGGATATCTCAAAAAAAGGAGAGATAAAAAAGTACAAATTTGTAAAAAGCGTTATAAGAAATAAAAACAGAATGACATACCGAGAGGTTGAGGATATTTTATTGCTCAACAAGGAGTGTGACGAAGATTTGAAGAAGCGGCTCTACAATATGAAACAGCTCGCTTTGATATTAAGGAAGAGGCGCTTTGCAAACGGAAGTATAGATTTAAATATTCCTGAGGCTCAATTCAGCTTAAAAGACAAAGAGGTTATTGATGTTAAGGAGAGACCGAGACTTTTTTCCCATTTTCTCATAGAGGAATTTATGTTGGCAGCCAATCTGTGCAGTGCCGACTTTTTATCAAAACATTGGGGTGTTTTTATAAGGCGTATTCACGACGAACCGGATGTCAAAAAAATTAACACGCTTTCGTTGTTTTTAAAAAGATTCGGCATAAAGCACAGTTTTGATAAAAACAAAATTACATCCAAACAGATTCAAAAGTTGCTTGAGGATATAGAGGATGAAAACAGGAAAAAAATAGTTTCATACCTCATTTTAAGGTCATTAAAAAGGGCGGAGTATTCTATTGAAAACATGGGGCATTTTGCTTTAGGGTTTGATAACTACACGCACTTTACATCGCCCATAAGACGCTATCCTGACCTTGTTAACCATAGAATGATTAAAGCTGCTTTGAGTAAGAAAAATATTGATATTGAAGGTTTGGGATTTATAGCATCCGGTGTAAGAGACAGGGAGATTGTGACAGAAGAAGCCGAATTTTATATGGATGACGTTAAATCTGCCGCTTTTATGCATAACCATATCGGAGATGAGTTTGAAGGAGTGATAGTTAGTATAATATCTTCAGGCATATTTGTGAGACTCGATAGGTTTTTTGTGGAGGGATTTGTTGCAGCCGAAAGGATTGAGGATGACTATTACGAGTATTACGAAGAGCTGTTTGCTATGATAGGCAGAAGAAAAAAGAGGGTGTTTAGACTCGGAGACAGAGTGAAGGTGAAAGTTACGGCGGTCAACAAGTTTGCCGGTGAAGTTGATTTTGTTTTTGTGTAGAGCGGTTTATGAAGTATGTTATTAACGTAGGGTTTGGAAACTTTGTCAATAAAGAGAGGATAGTTGCCGTTGTCAGTCCGAATTCCGCACCTATAAGAAAGATAAAAGAGCAGATGAAAGATGCCGGACGGGTTATTGATGTTACGCAGGGCAGGAAAACACGCTCGATTATAGTTGTAGATTCCGGGCACATAATCTTGAGCGGTATAGCCGTTGAAACCATAGCTGATAGGATTAACGAAGAATGAACCTGATTTTTATTGTGTCGTCACCTACGGGCGTTGGCAAAACAACCATTTGCAGTCTGGAAACCAAAAGAAATAAATCAATAGGAAGAGTTATAACTCATACGACAAGAAAAGCAAGGAAAAGCGAACAACACGGCAAGGATTACTACTTTGTAAGTCAAGAAGAGTTTGAAAAGGGTTTAAAAAAAGGCGAGTTTGTTGAGTATGCGGTTGTCCACGGCAATTACTACGGTACAAGCAAAAAGGCGTTAAATGATGTTTTGAAAAAAGGAAAAGACGCTTTGCTTGCCATAGACGTTCAGGGCGCAAAAAATGTTATGAATCAGCTTGACAATGTCGTTAGTATCTTTATGCTTCCACCGTCTTTTGATGACTGGCTTGACAGGATTAAAAAGGACAATGTCAGAAATGATATTGAAAACAGGCTTAAAACAGCTCTTTATGAGTTTGATGCAGCTTCGAATTTTGACTTTTGTATCATAAACGATGAAATTGAGAAAACGTTAAGCAGACTTGAGAGTATAATAGAATCTCAACACAACAAAATGTCGTTTGTTAAACCTGATAGAATGGAATTAATAGAGAGATTAAAAAAAGAAACAATTAAGTATTTAAAGGAGTGATTGCATGGAAGTATTTATACCGGATTTGATAAATGAGGCGCTAAAGTATTATCCCAGCAGGTACGAACTTGTTAGGGTTGCTGCAATAAGGACGGCTTCCTTAATGAGAGGAGATACTCCTCTTATAAGCAGAAAAGAGGCAGCAAACCACAAAAGTACAGTAATAAGTTTGATTGAAATCAAAGAGGGGTTGTGGAGAATCAAGGAATAGACAAAGATGTAAAGGCTATATACGATAGATTTAAAAAAAGCATAGCTCTTGAGCATTTTGATGAAGATAGGCTTGATAAAGCTTTTTTGTATGCCTATGAGAAACATATAAACCAAAAAAGGGCATCGGGGGAGCTTTACATTATTCATCCCATTAATGTTGCTGAAATTGTCAATAGATTTTACCTTGATGAAAACAGTCTCATAGCGGCTCTTCTTCACGATGTCTTGGAGGATACAGATGCCACACAAAAAGAGATAGAAAAGCTCTTTGGAAAAGATGTTTTGTTTCTTGTGGAATCCCTGACAAAAATAGGAAAGATAGAGTATAAAAGCAAAGAGGAAAAACAGGCGGACAACTTTAGAAAGATGATTGTGGCTATGGCAAAAGACATCAGGGTAATTCTTATTAAGTTAGCCGACAGACTTCATAATATGAGAACTATGTGCTACCTGAAAAAAGAGAAACAGATAAGAATTTCCAAGGAAACTATGGATGTCTATGCACCGATTGCGCATAGACTCGGTATTTACTGGTTGAAATCTGAACTTGAAGATATGAGTTTTAAGTATCTTTATCCAAAGGATTATGAATACCTTGAAAACAGATTGAAGAGCAGCCTTGCCAAAAAACAAGAGATCATAAGCTATATTGAGTCAACAATAAAACACGACATGGAAGATGCTAATATAAGATGTAAAGTAAGCGGTAGGGTTAAGCATCTATATAGTGTCTATACGAAAATGAAAAGAAAAGAGATTGATTTTGACGGTATTTATGATTTGCTTGCCGTAAGAATCATAACAGATGAGGAAGCCGACTGCTACAAGGCTTTGGGTGTTATTCACAGCAAATACAAGCCTCTTCCGGGTAGATTTAAAGACTATATCGCAATACCCAAGCAGAACCTTTATCAGTCTTTGCATACAACGATATTCGGTCCGAGCGACGCGGTTGTAGAGATACAAATAAGAACAAAACAGATGCACGAGGTGGCTGAAGAGGGAATCGCTGCACACTATCGTTATAAAGAAGGACTGAAGATACTTGACAGACACGAGAAGCAGTTTTTATGGCTTAGGCATCTGCTAAAATGGCAAAATGAGGTTAAGAACCCCGATGAATTTTTAAATACGGTGAGGGTTGACTTGTTTAGGGGAGAGGTTTATGTTTTTACACCCGCGGGAGATTTAAAGGTTTTGCCAAGAGGCGCGACCTGTGTTGACTTTGCATATGCCATACATACAGAGGTAGGGAATACCTGTGTGGGAGCAAGGGTAAACGGGAAGATGGTTCCTCTAAAACACGAACTTGCGAACGGAGATATAGTTGAGATTCAAACACAATCTAACCATACGCCCTCAAGGGATTGGTTGAAGTTTGTTGTTACAAGCAAAGCAAAAAACAAAATAAAGCAAAAGGTTAGAGAAAAAGAAAAACAGGAATCCGTGGAGATAGGCAAAAACCTGCTTGCAAAAGAGCTGTATAAAATCAACAAAGGCTTGCAGGAATTCTTGAAAGAAAACAATGTCGAAGATATTTTGAGTTATTACGGATGCAATACGGTGGATGAGTTATTTGAAAGGATAGGTTTTTTTAAGATAAACCCCACCGCCGTTGTAAATAGATTTTACCCTGATAAAAAGAGTGTAAAGGTTAAAGAACATATAAAAAAAGAGTCATACAAGATTAAAGTTGACGGTATAGATGATATTGTTATGAAACTTGCAAAGTGCTGCGACCCTGTTTACGGCGACGAGGTTGTCGGATATATAACAAGGAACAGGGGAATTATAGTTCACAGAAAGGACTGCGAAAATATTCAAAAACTCGGCTATGATTGCGACAGGCTTGTAGAGGTTGAGTGGGACGATACCAAAGAGAGTAAACTGCCCGTTGAGCTTAAAATATTGGCTTTTAACAAAATGGGTGTTTTGGCTGATATTACAAACACGGCTTTGGGACTGTATATTAACGTTAGGGATATAAATATAAGATACACTGACGAAAGCGAAGAAAGGGCGATAATATACCTTAAAGTAGAGGTTAAAAACAAATCGGAAGTGGATAAATTTATGGAATCTCTTAATGCCAAAGAGAGCATAATAGAAGTTAAAAGAGGCAAGAAAACTAAATAGGTGGTGTGTTATGTTCAAATCTTTCGTAAGTTATTTTTCAAATGATTTAGCTATTGATTTGGGTACTGCCAATACCCTTGTGTATGTTAAAGGCAGAGGTGTAGTTTTAAACGAACCGAGTGTTGTTGCCGTTAAAAGAGATGTAAAAGGCGGTAAAAAGGTATTAAGCGTAGGCAAAGAAGCAAAAGAGATGGTGGGTAGAACGCCGAGCAATATAGAAGCTATAAAACCTTTAAAAGACGGTGTTATAGCCGACTTTGAGGTTAATGAAAAGATGCTTAGATATTTCATTAAGAAGTCAAAAAATAAAAGAAGTATATTTAAACCGCGGATAATTATAGCTGTTCCTCACGGTATAACACAGGTAGAAAAAAAAGCGGTTAAAGAATCTTCAATCGATGCAGGAGCCAGAGAGGTCTATCTTGTAGAAGAGCCGATGGCAGCAGCCATAGGAGCAGGACTTCCCGTTCAGGACGCCGTCGGAAGTATGGTGGTTGATATAGGCGGCGGCACGACGGAGGTTGCGGTTATATCCCTCGGAGGGATAGTGCATAGCGTTTCTGTGAGAGTGGGCGGTGATAAAATGGATTCTGCCATATCAAACTATATAAAGAAAAAATATAGTGTTTTGATAGGTGAAAGCACGGCTGAAAGGATTAAAATAGAATATGGCAGCGTATTTTATCTCGATAATGAAGATGAAGAAAACAGAAAAATCTTTGTAAAGGGTATAGATTTGATAACCGGAGTTCCAAGCTCCATAGAGATATCTATGGATGAAATTAGGGAAGCTTTGAAAGAGCCGGTAGGAATTATAGTGGCATCTGTTAAAGATGCTTTGGAAAAAACACCTCCGGAGTTGGCAAGCGATATAGTTGATAGAGGTATAATGTTAACAGGCGGCGGTGCGTTACTAACCGGTCTGGATAAGCTGCTTCATAAAGAGACTGGGCTGCCGGTTATTGTTTATGAAGAGGCGCTGTTTGCAGTTGTGCAAGGTGTAGGGATGATATTGGATAATATTGAACTCCTCGGTGAGGTTGTTATGGAATAGTCAATGAAATATGTAATCACGTACATTGTATTTGC
>WGCD01000115.1 GCA_015493995.1 Desulfurellaceae bacterium | reverse complement strand
CCAACTCTTCAAGCTGATCGAGTGCCAGAAAATACTGCTCAGAGTTTGAGACGATCAACTGCCCATCACACAGTTTGCTGTTTCGTTCAAGACTCAGCTGAAAAAGCGAGGAGTCGTCGAAGAGTTTTACAAACTGCTTCGGCATCAAAGTTCTGCTTATGGGCCACAGCCTGGTACCGCTTCCGCCGCAAAGAGTGATGTTTGTCATTTTATCCCTTTACCTTCCAGAAAATAATTTTTTGTGTATTCATGTACTTTTGCATCACTCAATAGTCTGGTTTTGCAAAACCATTTATATATTTCATGCTGCTCATCTCCGGCCATTTTAAGATCTCCAACACTCAGTTCAAACCCCATAGCGATGTAATGTGTCGATATAGATTCACCAAAGAAACTATTGTCGTAAAAGTGTTCGAAAACTCCAATAAATTCCGACTTATCAAGATTATATTCTATGCCAAGTTCGTTTTTGCTTATACGTTTAAAAGCATTTGCAATGGACTCGTTTTTAAATATCCGTCCTCCTGGAACAAACCAGAATCCTTGTGCGGGATTGTTTCTTCTAAGACCGAGTAAAATTTCATCTTTCCGGTTTTGAACAATAAGATCGATGGAAATAAGAGGAGAATTTTTTACAATATTTGCAAAAATATCTTTATTAAGCATTAATTATCTCTTGCACCTTTTTTTCAAAATCATTCAAAACTTTTGAGGAGGAGAAATGTTCTATTATGTAAGTTCTGGCTCTGTTTCCAATCTCTTTCGATAAGTTTTTATCTTTAGAAAGTAGTGCTATCGACTCTGCTACTCCAGTAATATCATGAGAGTCAAAGAAATAGCCTCCTTTTGATTTTTCAAATATTTTTGCCACCTCCGATTCTGTATTTCCGGTTACTATGGATGGAACAGCACTCGCCATCATGCCTAGAATCTTAGAGGGCATTACTGTGTCTATAACATCATTTTTTTGAAAAAGTATGTGTAAATCTGCACTACATAGAAGGTCCGGTAGAGTTTCGTACTCTACGGGTATATAGTGCTTAATATTCATTAGATGTATAGTCTTTTCCATCAGCCATTTTTTTTTGGCTCCTGCTCCCACAACAATAAACTCAATAGAGTTGTCGTTTCGAAAGTGTTCAGCTACTTTTATCAAAAAATCCCAATCTTGCTTGGCTCCGATATTACCACTGTAAAGAATTGTAAATTTATCAGAACAGATCAGTTCATGTTGTTTCGCTTTTTCGGGATTAATAAAGTTTTCATCAATCCAGTTCGGAAAAAAATAAGTTGTTGTGTCAGTCTTTTTTTTAAGTTTCGACAGCATCCCGTAGCTGATAGTACTTACAATATCTGCCTTGTCGAAAAGTTTTTTTTCAAGCCAAAAAAGCCCTCTGAAAACCTTGGTTTTAATCCCTTTGCATTCACCGGCCAAACCCGACTCCAATGCTGCGTCGAACTCGAAGTCCTGGATGTGAACCCATACTTTTGCACCACGAAGTTTTGCAAGTAAAAATCCCAATGCAATGCTACTGGTAAAAGGAACAACACAAATTACCAAATCATTCTTTTTGACTTTAAATACATTGCGCACACTTCCTGCCGTAAAATCAAGCAGATGGATTATTCTGTTTTTAAATGACGGGTTTTGGGGGACAAACTGTTTATACCTATAAATTATTATATTTTCCATGTGTTCAATGAGATATCTCGGTTTCGTTATATACTCTTTGCGTATTTCCCATTCCGGGTAGTATGGAAAGCCAGTTATAACTTCAACATTGTGAAGTTTGGCCAGTCTTTTGGCCATCTGGGTGGTGTACAGTCCCGTCGAACTGTCTTCAGGATAGAAATTGATACCTATGATAACAATATTGCTTTTTTCTTTCATTTGATTTTCCGGTTTAGAATTGTGAGAATGATCTTTTCAGATAAAAGTCTGACTCCTCTTTTGCGAAAGTGATACTTATCCATGTGTACACTTTTACCGGATACTGTAGAGTATAGATCAACAAAGCCGATTCCATATTTTTTGCTTAGTTCTTTCAATATCCTGTTTCTGGATCTGACGATGCTGTCTCGAGTCAAATAATTTTTTACCGGAGTTGTTGCAACAAGAAAAATCTCACTTTTTGGATTTTTTTCAATCAAATAGTCAAGAGTCTGCTTAAAACATTTTTTATATTCTTTATCGGTAGAGGAAAAAGCGTGCAGGCCGTTGTTTATAAAAATCATTGCGTATTTCTGATCCATTGTTAAATCCAGCTGTTTCAAAAATTGATTGGAACATATGCTTTTGGAGGTAGAAAAGCGTGTCAATATGTAGTGTCCTTTTAATTGGTTTCGTACACGCTCGGCATACTGGTTTACAATGCTGTCGCCAATTAGCAAGATTCTGTCAAGTTTGGAATTTTCATCATATGCAAAAATATCCAGCCAGCCGACTCCTTCTTGCTTTTGTTCAATAGCAGATGCCGCAATTGTTATCAGAAATATAAATAGTATAATCTTTTTCAATCTTGACCACTCCTTTTTCTAATTACGGTTGCCGGATTTCCAAAACAGATTCTTTCTGCAGGCAGATTTTTAAATACACTGCTTCTTGCGCCCACTACCGTCCCATTACCTATAGTAACTCCAGGGGCAACATAGACATCTGTAGCAAGCCAGCACTCATCTTCAATGGTGATTTTTTTCGACCAAATAGGAAAGTCCTCTTTTGTATAGTTATGCGACGCGGCACAAAGATATGATTTTTGGGATATTACGACATTTTTTCCTATTTCGATTTCACCGAGACTGTACAACTCTACATTATCACCTATCCAGCTATAATCTCCTATACTAATTTTCCATGGATAAGTTATAGTGACCGAAGGCCTTATAATCACACTTTTCCCTATTTTTGCGCCGAAGAGCCGAAGCAAAAATCTGCGCCATCCATACATAATTTGAGGAGATGGTTTGAAAAAGAAAAAATCTGTAAACCACCATAGCTGAACGATAAAAGCTGAGCGTCCACGGAAACCGGCGGGCAGTTTGAATTTTGCAAGTTTCTGCATGACTAGTCCACAAAAACCCACTCAGGTTTAGTCGAAGAGCCTAATGCCCAAAGATAGACCTCTTTCATTTTGAACGCAACCTCTTCCCAAGAAAAATTATGTTTTACAATTTCATAACTTTTTTCCCCCATTGAGCGCAACTCATATTCCGATTTCCCCATAGCTTCCTCCAAAGCTGTGTAAATATTCCTGTGGCTAAGAGCTATCCACCAACCGCACTGACGCTCCTCCAAAACCTTCCATGGTGTTCCTGTTGTGGTAATAACAGGCAGTTTTGCAGCCATCGCCTCTCCTATTACCATTCCAAAATTCTCTGTATGGGCAGGCAGAACAAATAGGTTTGCCGCTGCAAAAAGATTCAGACGTTTTTGGCCGCTTACCATACCGAAAAAATGTATTTTTCCGGTTGCATTCTTTTGTTTAATCATCCTGTTTATGCCGTCGAAGTATTTCTGGTCGTAAATTGGCCCTGCTATCAACAATTCCCATTCGGGATATTTTTCGTACAATTTTAAAAAAGCCTGCACCAAAAACTCAAGCCCTTTTTTGGAGTAGATTCGGGACATAAAAAGAATATATTTCTTCTTCAGATCGATTTTCAGGTCATTACATGCCTGAAGTTTGTCTTGTAAACTTTCGAATTCACTCATCTCAATGCCATTTGGAATAAGTGCAACCGGCGTTTTGATTCCCAACTTTCTGATGGCTTTTAGTTCATTTTCCTCTGTAGCATGCAGGCAAGCGGCTTTTTTGAACATATCCATTTGAAAAAGTTTCAATGCAACTCTTTTTTTCCATCTGCTTTTTTTCAAGTTCCAATCGTAAAGATTCCCACGGATAGAGACGATTAAAGGTGCCCCATGCTTTAAAGAGAGTTTATAAGCACAGTAGGGAGGATAGTTCCATAAACTGTGAGTGTGGATTATGGTTTTGTTATTCAATTCACCCTCTATTTTATGGCAAAATTTACTGCTGTACCTGAAAACAGGAGGACCCTCATGTTTTATCGGAAGTATTTCGATTCCACTATTTTGACAAATATCATTTGTTTCCGGATTTTTAAGTTTAATAGAAATAATTTTATTATTAACGTCTATTTTATTCAAATATTTAATTAAAAATGGAACTGATTTTGCAGGACCACCGTAGCTATTATCGATATTTTCAATTATATGAAGTATTTGCACGATAAATCACCTTTTTATTATAAATTTGTCTAATAAGGGTAATCAGGATAATACAAAAGAAATATGTCAATGTTTTAATATTAAAAATGGCGGTGGTGTAAGCT
Organism: Desulfurellaceae bacterium; assembly: GCA_015493995.1. GTDB lineage: Bacteria > Campylobacterota_A > Desulfurellia > Desulfurellales > Hippeaceae > S144-51. The sequence continues at coordinate 10 of WGCD01000115.1, read as the reverse complement.
TGCGCATAAT
>WGCD01000114.1 GCA_015493995.1 Desulfurellaceae bacterium | reverse complement strand
ATGTCTTATGTCCCAAAGAGGAGTAGCCCGTACCCCTTCTTTGCAAAGCTTTGAACAAATCGGTAGCATTGTTATGTTTTTATGGTGTTTTTAAGGTAGCGGCTGACCCTGATGACCTATTTCTTTAAGCACCCAGATTTAATTCCGGGAACGATCTTCCTAATAATTTTTCTCTCAACTAAAGCATTTTACCTCCAAATATAACAAGATATTCCGTCTGTTAATGCCGAAACGGAACAATTAACAGACGTTTTGTCCTTATGCTGCTCATTATCCTGAAAATAAATCATATATAATTTTCTAAAATCTTGTACAATACTTCCAAAAACTACCTCAAGCATATATCATTATGAATCTTATTCAAAATAACAGGCAATTTATGTGTTATTTTATTTTGATTTATAGGATTAAAGTAGCTATAATGTTCCATGAATAATAAATAATATAGTTAGCAATACAAAGGAAAATATGAATGAACGAGGAAAACAAAGTCTTAGATATGGATGTAAATGAATTTGTCGCTGAAATGGAAGAACAATTTCCAATATGGTTCGAGAAACTTAACCTTGTTGTTGGTTTAGGCTCACTTGGTTTTGCGTTCGTTGCTTTCAAAAGTGAGCATTCAGAATTAGTAGGTTGGTTTTTATTTGTAATAATGGTGGGCGTAATATTATCAATTCGCCATTACTTTCCGAAGAAATTGAAATTATTAAGAAAAAAGAAGGAAAAGACTCTTTTAGAAAAAGTAGTTCTAAAAGGCGTCGAATCAGAATTTTTAGGCGTGTCAAAATTTTTTGTAGATGGTTTTGTATATTGGGTCGGCCTTTTTTCATTATTCGCAGTGGCAAATGGTTTCAAAACAGTTCTGCATACAAAAATATTACCGGTACTTTTTGGCTGATTACTAACAATTGGGTCAACAAGGATACTCCTGCGTCACGCCTATACCTAAAATATTAAATAATATGGAGTATGGATAATGATAATCATATTAATAAATCTCTGTAAAATCCCAAACCCTAGATAGCCCCCTCATGACATATACTGATTCCGACTTGAAAATGCCTAAGTGGGCGCTTATTAAAGCTAAAGTGTAGTAGTCACAATATAACCTGACAACATTCAAATAACAAAAAGTTCCTGGTGATGCTGATGCTACAGGTTGCATCCTCATATCGGCGCTATTTTCCGGTTTGGCGCTTTTCGGTACCAAACGTATAGATAAACTTCGAACAACCGAAAAAACAAGCAGTCGACAACAAAGAGCCTCACAGCCGCCGCATTCCCTTCGTAGAAAAGGGACATATGCTATTTTTGTAAAATCGATTTGACAACTTTACAATACTATTGCAAAATCAACTTTACAATATTTAAGGATAGTGTACATTATCCGGAGACCTTTTTGTATTAGGCTCGGAGGTGCCGAGCGACGTATCTAATGGCACGGAGCCAAAGAGAGCGCGGCCTTTGGTTTCCGGGGCACCGTTTTTCAAACTTTGTTGCATTTCAGGTGCAAGCAGCATCAATAGGACACAAATTCGCTTACGAGGGCCATTCGTACAATATTTTCTTTATCACCGCATGAAGCTCATCTATGTTTTCACTGCAAACGCCATAAATCGCTTCGGCATTCACATCGAAATAGTGATGGGAGAGTATGTCCCGCAACCCTTTTATGGGTTTCCAATCAATCGTATCGTACTTTGCAAGTAGTTCTCTGTTTGTAAGGTTGTCAATCTTTTTGAGTCCCTCGCCTATGGCGATAAACAGCATACAAAGGCTGTCGAGTTTTTCTTGACCCTCCGGGGTATCCACAAAAAATAGTCAACGCTTGTAACAGGCTCAAATCTATACTTGATTGTCTCTATGGCGGTATCGATCTGAGAGAGAATCTCTTTTACCAAAAGGGTGTTGTCATGCACGAATGGCTTCTTGCTCTATATGTTTTTTAAGATAACGGTTCATTCTATCTCTTAGCTGGACCACGTCGGTGCGAACACCCAACAAATCCTCCAGCTCGATACGTATGCGTGAAAGCAAAAAGAGATTTGATCGTTTTAGTTTTAAAAAGACATCGACATCGCTATCCTCTTTGGCTTCCCCTCTGGCATAGGAACCGAACAGGCCTATCTCTTCGATCCCGTACTCTTTGCCGTATCGCTCTTTATATTTATGCAGTATCGACAATATACTATTTTTATCCTGCATCGATAGTGCCTTACCAATAAACTCTTTTTACAATTATTATAGCATAGCGGATACTTTACAGGGTTCCGGGCGATGCCGAGGTCCATCACATCCGCACCCTGACTCTTCGACATCGAAGCGCCTGCTTGTACATATAACTACAATATTTTGAGCTCCGGCTGCAGCTCTATGCCGAAGCGCTCGGCGACAAGTGTGCGCGCCTTCTCCATCAAAGAGAGGGCATCTTCGAAGAGTCCGCCGCCGAGGTTGACGAGGAAGTTGGCGTGCTTTTCGCTCCAGGCCATATCGCCGATGCGATACCCTTTCAACCCCACCGCCTCTATGAGGCGGCCCGCGTAGTCGCCGGGAGGGTTTTTGAAAGCGCTGCCCGCACTCGGCTCTTT
>WGCD01000113.1 GCA_015493995.1 Desulfurellaceae bacterium | reverse complement strand
TCTTCATTCAATGTTAAAATAATAACGGTAATATCTGCCATTGTTAAGCTACCTTATTATTTAATTGAAGCATTAGGCTGAATACTGTTGAGATTTATTCTTCTTGACTTTAATTTCATAATATTTCGCATTTGTCGCAACTCCCATAATAAACGAAAGCATCATGAAATATATGAGTCCTTCTCTCCCGTCGAGAAAACCAAGTCTTATAAAATATCTGTAAAAAAAGTAGACGAAAGGGCGCGCCATCGGGGGTATCATATTGTTTGATATATAGCGTAGCATAACCCTCTTTTTTTCAGGCTTTGGCAGTGTCATCCATTCTTTAAATGACATCTTCTCTTTTTTTGATTTTTTTTCTGACTCTAAAAGTGCTATCGCTTCAAAAGTTGAGTACCTGTTATGTTTTTCGATCCAGTCACTGATTGTTTTTCTGTTTTCATCGACAAAATCATGCTCCAAATAGCCGACTTTTCCATCGACATGGACATGTTCGTTTACATCCCTCTCTACCCTTGCAAACTCTTTTTTGAAAAGCCTCAAAAGAGTTGTAGGGTAATAACCGCCGTGCTTGATCCATCTGCCAAAAAAGTGAAAGCGTCTTTTCATATAGAAACCGTTCTCTTCCGGGTTTTTAGAAAGAATTTGCGAAATCTCTTCTTTTAGCTCAGGCAGCAGATATTCGTCCGCATCCAAAAAAAGCATCCACTCGGTTTCTATAGGGAGCTCTTTAATAGCATAGTTTCGCTGTTTTGCGTAGTTGTCGAACTCGCGATAAAAGACTTTTGCACCCATCTCTTTGGCAATATCGACCGTTTTGTCGGTAGAGCCGCTGTCGAGGACAAAAACATCTTTCGCCCAGCCGATCACATTACCGATAGAGTGCCGAATGTTTACCTCTTCATCTTTTGTAAGTATGACGACGGTAAGGTCGGTCATGTTGCAACCCTTTTAATTAAATTGCGTAAAGCATCCGTGTATTTTACCCAATCCCAGTTTAGTAATTCATCGTCAAAATCGAAATCTTTCGGTTTTTGTGTTACGAACTCTATAATACTTTTGGCAAGAGCCGATGGATTTTCGGCTTCGTAATATTTAGCGGATCTTTTTGCGATCTCTCTGTTTATTGGAATGTCTGAACACAAAGATGGCAGACGGAAAGCTTTCGCTTCTATCATGGAAAAACCGAACGACTCACATAGAGTAGTGTAGATCATATAGTCGCATGATGCGTAGAGGCTGTTTATCTCGTTTTGCTTGACACTTCCTATGAATTTTATGTATCTATCGAGTTTGTAATACTCTATCTTTTTCATCAGCTCGTCATAATATGCCGGAGAGTCGCTTCTTTCAAAGGTGCATACTATTTCAAAAGGTAGTGAGGGGGCCTGTTTTTTAATCTCTATAAGTGCATCGAGCAGTATATGAACACCTTTATGTCTTGCAAGGTGTGACGGATAGAGAAACACCGTGTTTTCGCCTGTTCTTTGAAAGATGGCTTTATCGGTTTTGTTGAAATTTTGCTCTATTGCATGGTGAAGCACAGCTATCTTCTCTTCTGAAAAACCGAGAGATTCGATCAACTGGTTTTTCAGGCTTTGACTCGGTGTGACGATTAGATCCGAGCCGATTCCGGAAGCTTTGATCAGAAAGCGCTTTAGTGCAAAGTCTATATGCTGTCTGCTGTTCAGCATCTTTCTGACGGTTTCACAAAAATAGAGGGCGTTCATCTCAAAAAGTATGTGCCTGCATGCGGCTTTGAAGGGTCCGAAATTTGCAAAAGATATTAAAACATCTATGTCATACTCTTTTATCATTCTGTTTATATGGTAGTTGTCGAAATATATTCGAAGCGGTCCGTTGCTGTATTTCGCAGGGACTTTAAGGGCTTTCGTTCTTTCGCTGTCCCATGAGCAGTCGTACCGATTGTTAATGACGATGAAGTAGTTGTTTTCGTCTCTCTCTTCTTTCAATGTATGAACGAGATTGTCCAGATGTCTTTTTGCGCCGCCCATAGAGGTGGAGATGGCATGAACCATTATATTCATCAGGTTTCTCCCGGCCGGTACTGCTGCTTCAGATAGCGATTGAAAAATATCTTGTCGGCACCCTGTAAAATTTTTTTGAACTCCGCTTCGTCTGCATGCTGAACGAGTGATCTATTGACTAGTCCCTTTTTGAACGGGACGTGGTAGTTTCCCGGAAGGCAGCTATAGAGTTTTTCATAACCGAGCTCAAAGGCGAGTCTTATTGTCCTGTCGGAGAACTTCCCTCTCGGAAAACAGAGAGTCTTAATCTCCCTGCCAAACATATCTTCTAAAGCCTTTTTCGACTCCTTCAGCTCTTTGACCGCCGTAATCTCATCCATATTATCCAAATTGTTATGCGAAACGGTATGGGAGCCTACGGTAAGCAGGCCTGTTTCCAGCATCTGTTCTATCTGGGTCTTTTCTAGGTACTCTTTTTCACCTATCGAGCCCGAAATAAGGAAGATTCGAACTGGGATATTGTTGTCAACGAAAAACGAAAAGTTTTCGTATATGCCCCTAAAGCCGTCGTCGAAAGTGATCTCTACCTCTTTTTCACGATTTTTTATCTCTGCAACCGGCCTATAGTCGCACTCACGTAAAATATCTATATGTTTTTTGAAAAGCTCTATCGGTGTAGACATATCTGTATATTTTTTTCTATCGTGAATGTCGTGGTAATATATGACTTTACTTCCACTGCTATTGTAATAAAGGGCACCGACTTTCAAAAAAGCCTGTTTCAACAACCTTTTCAAACTCATTTTTTTACACCCGATATATGTTGTTTGACATAATCGATGGCATCTTCAAGGTTTTTTCTATAAAGCTCGTAATTCCAATACTCTTTCATGAGCTTGGCGGCATTTGAAGACTGTCTTTCGTATAGATCTTCATCTTCAAATATCTTTCGCATCAATATCTTAAGCTCTTCCGGCTTTTCAGGGTCGAATATAAATCCGGTGTCTCTGTTTTCTATGAGGTCATATACGGCACCTACGCGGCTGGATGCAAGCACCGGTAATCCGGCCGAAAGTGCCTCGTTTACGACCAGCCCCCAGGGCTCATTCAGGGAAGGGGTTACCAAAACATTGGATGTGTGGTAAGCATCTACAAGATCCTGGCCAAATTTTGGACCCTCAAACGATATGTTAGGACTTTTTGAGTATTTTTTACGCAGCTCTTCAAGCGACTTGCCGGTACCGACAATTTTCAGTTTTACATCTTCGTTTGCAGAGAAAGCGTCTAGAAAACTTTTAATGAGAAACTCTACATTTTTATGAGGTATTATGCGCCCTACATAGAGGAATGTAAAAGGAGATCTTTCTCTCTTTTTTTTACTGTACTCAAATTTTTTGTTGTTTACCATCATTGGCATCAAAAATATTCGCTCTTCATCCATACCATACTGGCGAAACAACTGTTTATGTGTAAAATTTCCACCTGAAAAACCTAAGACTTTGCTGTTGCTAAAAACCGTCTTTAAAAATAAACGTTTTATTTTTTTTCTCAAGCCCAAGTCTTCTTTTGCCTGCGTGTCGGACTCTATAGCCAGGTAGAACCTTTGACCCTTTAGCACATTTAATAAAAACAGAAAAGCGAACTCCCAATGGTTGTAACCATTGATAATTATAAGCTTATGGGAAGATGCGATATCTAATAGAAAAAGAATCTTTTTTAAAAAAGTGAATTGTTTAACTGTTTTGACGGGAGCCGACTCTTCACTTTTTGCAATTATTACTTTATCGTTTAAAAAAATATAATCTATAGACAGCGGTTCATATACGTTTTTTATAAGATCAAGAGTATAAGCGCTAGGCTCAACAAAAAAAGTGAAAATATCAGACTCTTTTTTCATCTGCGTAAAACCTTGTTAATTACGGATTTGTTTTTTTTGTAAAAATCTTTTATCGATAAAAGAGCGGAGAGTTTTATCAGATATTTGATGAAACCAATACTGCTTTTTGCATAAAAAAGGGTAAATTGAAGCTCTATTTCCGGAATGAAATTTTTTATCTTATAGCCATATAGACCACGTCCAAAATCGATAGTAAAAGGTTCTTTTTTATTGACTGTAAGCCACTCTATAAAGTATAAATATGCGGACAGATTGATATAGGGAATGTCTCTATAGATATCGATCCAGAAGAGATATACAGACTCATCTCTACTCTTTAGAATAAAATTCATGGAAAGAATCTTATTTTCTTCATCGACAAGTGAAGATATAATCATAGTACCTTCATTATAAAGAGATTCGATAATATTCAAAAGAGTTTTGTTGAGAAAGTTCTTGTTTCTAATATTATTCTCGACCATCTCTTTTATTATCTCTTCTGTCTGACTTCTTGGAAACTTGTTTGTCTTGATATCATAGATAAGGCATTCAAGGTTTGAATGCTTTTTATAAAGACGTTTTAATTCGCTGCGCTGTTTTGACGACAGGTAGCTAAAGTTGTCAAATAGATTCTGTTTTGAGGTCATTTTTTTAAAAGAGACAGCATTGCTTTGATAAATTATTTTCTTATAATCTAGCAAAGAGGAGAAGGCGCCAATGTGTAAATTTGCCTGAGCAATATTTTTAAATTCGATACATTTGATTGTAGGTTCGTTTTGTATCGCTTCAGCAATTTTTTTCATAACTTCATAATATTTGTAACTTTTGATATCAGGATCAACTATAAAGTTGCTGTAGTCAGAATGTGTATCAGCAATAAATCTCAAACATCCTGCTCTATCGATCATCATCGGGCATATGGCGAGTGGAGCGTTTATAGAAGATTCATAAACGGTTATTATAAATAGGGGATTTGTTTCGTATGCTTTGGTGTACCATTCAGCATTCCATTCAAAGGATGCGAAAGGTAGTAGATCGGTTTTTTTATAAAGATTATGCCAAGCTTCTTTATAGGAAAAAAGATCTTTTTCACTTTTTATTATGTGATACTTCATTTATAATAATTCTCCAGAGTTTGTTTTGACAAAGATAGTTCTTTTTCTTTGCTTATGCACATGAGTGCGAGCGGAAGAGAGAACCAAAAAATCAACCCTTCAAAACCGCTTACGCCAAACAGGTATGATTCAAAAAAAGCTGCCAAAAACGAGAATAGAACCATAAAAAGAATATCGGGAGGTACGCGATTCCTTATAACTTTAATTATATAGTAAAGCATAGTCAGTAAAATGATGCTGCCAACTGGAATGCCATACATTATGAACATGGCGATATAAGAGTTGTGAGGATTACCCACAAAAAAAGGATCTTTCCTCAGCAGTCCGGAGAGTCTTACAATTTTCGGGGAGATCCATGCATATTTATCTAATCCGTGCCCTGTCAAAGGAGCCTCTTTAATTGTAAGGAGCCCCAGAGCGTACTCTTGCTCTCGTCCAGAGAGTAGTTCATTGGATTTTTCAGACTTTATTATTCTTTCAAGACCGGTATGAATGCCGAAGTGTGATGCAATATTTTGTGCCAGGAGCAGTGCGCCAACTGCGAACCCGAGAAGAAAAATCTTATTGAATGAGAGTTTTCCTTTTAGTAAAATAGCCAATACTGCTCCACCGAGTGCAGCCCTTGAGCCGCTCATCATAATCATCGAAAGAAAGAAGATAAGAAGAGCATATTTTTTGTAACTTTTTTCTTTGGTAAGGTAAGTTAGACCAAACATTAGTGAAGAGAGCCAGCCTAACGAGTTCGGGTTACCAAACGGACCTGTATATCGCCCTCCAAAGTAGTGTGTATTGAGTATTGCTCCAATTAGAAGCACACAGAAACCTATATAGATTATTATTTTCGTAAAGTTTTTTACTAAAAAGTCATAGTAGTAGTTTATGCTTATCGCAATTAGAAGAAATGTAGAGAATTTTGCAGCTACATACAGCATACCGTTGTATGTATTATCGAAAAAGAACCAGTATATAAT
>WGCD01000112.1 GCA_015493995.1 Desulfurellaceae bacterium | reverse complement strand
CCTGTATCCGTGGCACAAGGGGCACTCCATATTTTTCATCAATCCCATAATGTCCTTTTTAACCTTGATGCTGTCCGTTTCCGCAAACTGCTGTGAAATCAACGATATAACGCCGCTCCATCTTTTTCGTATCTTATTTGACCTGTTAATCGAAAATTCTATTATTTCATCCTTTTTGCCAAATAAAATTATATCCCTGTCCCGTTCGCTTAACTCGTTAAACGGCGTATATATGTCTATTTTAAGCTGGTTACAGGCTTGAATCAAAAAAGCCTCATAGTAGGTATAACGCATTTTGTTCCATATCTTAAAAACACCCTCTCTTATCGACAGGCTTGCATCGGGTATAAGTTTATCCAAATCAAGCTGGTGTTTAACGCCGAGACCGAAACACTCCGGGCATGCACCTAAAGGCGAGTTGAAAGAGAAACTTTGCGGCGTAACCGGCTTATAGTTTATGCCGCAGTACGGGCAGGCAAAATGCTCAGAAAAAACCTCCTGCTCGTTTGTATCTATATCCTTAACGTATAAAACTCCGTTTCCAAGCTCAAGGGCAAGTTCAACTGAATCCGCAACCCTCTCTTGGATATCTTCCTTTATTTTTAACCTGTCCACAACGAGGTAAATATTGTGCTTTCTGTTTTTATCAAGCTCAATATCCTCATCAAGAAACCGCTCCTGTTCGTCAACCAACACCCTGACAAAACCCTTGTTTCTAAACTTTTCAAACTCCGCTTTAAAGGTTCCCTTTCTGTTTATTGCAATAGGGGCAAGCAGCAGCAGCTTTTTCTCTTTCTTTTGCAAGATTTTGTCTATAATCGCCTGTGGATACTGTTTTTCTATTTTCCGACCGCACGAATAGCAAAAAACCTCTCCGACATGCGCAAACAGAAGCCTCATATAGTCGTATATTTCCGTGATGGTTCCTACGGTGGAGCGCGGATTTTTGGATATGCTTTTTTGGTCAATGCTTATAGCCGGTGATAACCCCGCTATGCTTTCCACATCGGGCTTTTCTATCTTATCAAGAAACTGCCTTGCATAGGAGCTGAGCGATTCTATATACCTTCTTTGCCCCTCGGCATACAAAACATCAAAAGCCAATGTGGATTTACCGCTGCCTGAGGGACCTGTTACAACGGTTATTTTATATTTGGGTATTTCAACGTCTATATTTTTAAGGTTGTGGACTTTTGCGCCTTTTATCTTTATAAATTTCATAGCGGATTGTTCGAGAACTCTTTCTCTATGACATCCCCTTCTTTATAAAGATTTCTAAATGTGGTTATCTCTTTTTTAAACTGAAGATAGACGGTGCCTTGAGGTCCGTTTCTCTGTTTTCCGATAATCAGCTCGGCTTTCCCTTTGTTATCTTCCTTATTTTTATTATACACCTCGTCTCGATAGATAAACATTATAACATCCGCATCCTGCTCTATCGAACCCGACTCCCTTAAATCCGCCATAACGGGTCTTTTATCGTCTCTCAGCTCGACACCTCTGTTAAGCTGCGATAGGGCTATGATTGGTATATCAAGCTCCTTTGCAAGTATCTTCAAGGACCTTGATATTTCCGAAACCTCCTGCACCCTGTTTGCGGAGCTGCTAACACGTCCGTGCATAAGCTGGAGGTAGTCTATAATCAACATATCTATATTTTTTTCCATTTTCATTTTTCTTGCTTTGGTTCTAATGTCAGCCGATGTTACAAAAGAAGCATCGTCGATATATACGTTAACGGTTTTAAGTTTATCAAGCGCCAAAACAACTCTGTTCCACTGTTCGTTATTTAAAAAACCGGTTCTTAAATTATAGACGCCGACGTTGGATAAAGATGCAAGCATCCTTAAAATTAGCTGCTGTGTTGTCATTTCAAGGCTGAATATGCCTATATTTTTTTTATGCTCAAGCGCTGCATTGACGGCAACATTGATAACAAACGCCGTTTTACCCATACCCGGTCTTCCTGCTATTATGATTAAATCGCCCTTTTGAAAACCGTTGGTTTTCCTGTCCAAATCGTTAAACCCGGAAGGAACGCCTGTCAAAACACTCTCTCTTTTCCTTAAAGCCTCAAGATACTGCATTGTATCTTCGGTCATATCTTCCACCGAGACGTATTTACTTGTCTTTTTGCTCGATATGTCAAATATCTTTTTCTCTGCCGTATTCAAAACATCTTCTATATCCTCAGGGTCGTCATAACAGGATTCTGCAATTTCCGCAGATATACCGATAAGCTCCCTCAAAAGTGATTTTTTATATATGATTTCTGCGTAATATTTGGCATTTGCAGGAGCAGGAAGGTAGTCTATTATGCTCGTTAAATAGGATAATCCTATTTTTTCAAACAGCCCTTTTTCATCGAGGGCGTTTTTTACGGTTATAAAGTCAAACGGTGTATTGTTTGAGTAGAGTTCTTTTAAAATCTCAAACAGATGTGCATTTCTTTCGTCATAGAAATCTTTGGAATCAACTATTTCAAACACATCTGCAAATTTTGAGTTATCCAAAAAGAGAGAGCACAAAAGCGCTCTCTCGGCTTCTATTGATTGAGGGTAGGTTCTTAAAGACCTATTGCTCATCAGCAGGTTTTACAACAACTTTGAAAGAAGCTTTAATGTCTCTGTAAATGGCAATTTCAACATCATGCTCGCCGACTGTTTTGATACCGCCCTCAGGCAGCTTTATATCCTTTTTGTCTATGCCCTTGGCTTTGTCTTTAATCTGTTCAAAAATATCCGCTGCCGTCACGGAACCGAACAGCCTGCCCTTTTCTCCGGCTTTTGCTTCAACCTCAACGGTTATGCCGTCCAAAGCCTCTTTTATTTTATTTGCCGATTCTATTCTTTTTTCTACCTTTCTTAGAATACTCTGTCTTTTCTCATCAACAAGTTTAAGGTTATTTTTAGTAGCCTGCAAAACCTTGCCCTTAGGGATGAGGTAATTTCTTGCATATCCGTCTTTGACCTCTTTTATATCTCCTGCATATCCGAGATTTTCCACATCTTCAAGAAGAACTATTTTCATTTTAACCTCCTATCCCTTCAACTTCCTGCTGACGGTAAACGGCATCAAAGCCATATATCTTGCCCTTTTAATGGCTTTTGTCAGCATTCTTTGGTGTTTTGCACAGGTTGCCGTTGTTTTTCTTCCTATTATTTTATACCTCTCAGTAACATATCTTGAGAGCAAGCCGGTATCCTTATAATCTATCTCGTCCATCTTGTTTGAACAAAAATGACAAAATTTCTTTTTCGGGTATCTGAAAAATCTCTTTTTTCTTTTATTATTGTACATCTATCTTTACCTCCATAATTTTTAAAATGGTATATCTTCGTCTTCTGCCGGTGAGGCAATATCAGAATCCGCAGCATCGGCAGATTTGGCTTTATAAGACAAAAATTGAAAGTTATTCAGCACTATTTCGTGTTTTGAACGCTTGTTTCCGTTGTTATCCTCCCAGCTTCTGAAGCGCAATCTTCCCTCTATAAAAACAGGCGAGCCTTTTTTTAAGTATTCCGCTATCGTCTCAGCCTGTCTGCCGAAAGAAACAACGTCAACAAAAAGCGTTTCTGTCTTCTGGTTTCCCGAATCGTCCCTGCCAATCGGCGTATTAACCGCCAATCCGAAAGAGGCTATTCCCAAACCGCTTGGCGTATATCTCAATTCGGGGTCTCGTGTAAGATTCCCCATCAAAAAAACCTTATTCAGATTCGCCATTTTCTTCTTTCTCTTCCTGTTTTTGGTAGCTTGCAATATCTTTTTTGAGCATCGTAGTTGTCATAAACCTCAAGATATCCTCTTTGATTCTCATCTTCTCTTCCAAGATTTTCGGCAAGCCGGGCTGCGCCTTAAAGTGAACAAGAACATAGTACCCCTGCTTAAATTTTTTAATAGGATAAGCCAGGGTTCTTTTCTGCCAAACCTCGTTTTTAAGCAGTTCCCCGCCTGATTTTGTGACAAGCGATGCCATCTCGTCCATAATAGATTTCAACTCTTCTTCTGAAAGAGTCGGTCGGACGATGTAGAGTAACTCGTAATAATTCATACAACCTCCTTTTGGTCAAATGGCTTCCCTTTAAAATTTTTTGAGGGAAGCAAGGAATTAGCCTTTAATAATACTCAAACAAAACAAAAAAATCAAATAGTTTGAATAATCGTCTTTAAGTCTGATTAATATTCCTTTATAGTTGCGAGGGTTTTGTCTGCTGTTTAATATGTTTATTTTAACCAAATTATATATGCTTTTCCGTCTGTAAAGAATTTATCGCCGTAGAAATTAAAACCCGCAAAAGGCTTGACAAATTGTATTTTTTTGTATTTTTCTATCAAATGTTTCGACCTTAGACCATTAAAAAGAAATTCCCTTTCTTTGTCTATGTTCGGGCTGATTTTATGCACTATCCACTTCAGTCTCGTATCAAAACTCACAGAAACAGCATATATCCGCTCCCCCTTTATAGAGTAATTTGTTTTCCATATTCTGCCGTGATGTCTCAGTTTTATGCTTTCATTTTTAACAAGTCGCTCTATGCCGAAATTATTGACTTTATAGTTCCAAAAATCCGGCGATATAGGCGCTTTGTTATAAGGTTTGTTATAAGCAAGAGCAGTAATAGATTTTTTTATCGATTCAAAGCTCAATTTATCTGCAAAATGCCACCCTGCCAGCCTGATATCTTTCATTAGTTGGTTATCGTTTTTTGCTATTATAATTAAGTTAATAGGCTCCTGTTTCTCACCGAGAATGGTTGTTGTGTATTTTGTGCAGCTATCCTTAAATACGGATAAAACGCTGTTTGTCTGTCTTATGCTTACCGGTTTTTGTTTTATCGGTTTTGGGTTAAAATTAACGGCGAGCATAACGGAAAAAATAAAACACACTAAAACCAAGGCATAGGACATATATTTGGCTTTTCTATCTGCCAAAGCCTCTGACTTGGGTTTATCGAAATAAAGATATTCATAAATACCAATAGCAATGACAAGCCAGCTTGCCCCGATTAGATAGCCCGCCCACACATCGCTGAAGTAGTGGACATCAAGATAGATTCTGCTTGCACCTATCAAAAATATTACACCCAAGCCGACCATTACAGCATTAATTTTTGATTTTAGGCTGCTCATTTCTTTCACAAAAACATATACAAAAAAACCATAGAAAGCAAAGGCTATTGTCGCATGACCACTTGGATAAGAAAAACCTACGGCTTGATAGTATGCCTCATAAGGCCTTTGCCTGTGCACAAGGTATTTTATTGACCATGTAGTGGCAGTTGAACCGGCTATGGATATCAAAAACGGTGCTATATAACCGCGTCTTTTATATAAAATAAATACAACAATAGCCGTAGCTGATAAAAGTATGATAGTTTTTTTGTTCGCAAACATAGTGATAAACAGCATCGCTTTTATCACACCGGTATCTCTGAAATAGGCAACAAGGCTTGCAAGCATAACATCAAATTTGAAGAGGACACCCTTTGTCAGAACCTCTATGGTTGTCTCGCCAAAAAGGGAAAGGATATATAAAAAAGTGATTGACAGAATTGTGAGAGTTAAGCCGCTGAACTTCCGAATTGTCAATCTTGCACTTAAAAAAGCAAAGAGTTTCGGATATTTATTTATCAGTTTTAAAATGTCGGGATTTGTTTTTACGGATTGCCAAATGGATTTTTGAAGCTGAAGGATTTTCAGACCATATTTTGCAAAAAAGAGTTTAACAGCATATAAAGCGGCAAATATAAAGAAGATAACGGCGATAAATATTGTTATTCTTCCAAGCCATGCCTTTGCAAAATTGATTGAGCTGCCAAACAGATATCCTACAATGAGAAATTCAAATCCCCACGCAATAGCTCCGAGTGTATCCCAAAAGAAAAACTTGCTCAGTTTTGTATCCATACTGCCTGCTATAAACGGAAATGTTTCTTTAAGCCCCGGTATCAGCCTGCCGAGGGATAGACTTTTAGCGCCGTATGTATCAAAAAATTTTTTGCCTTTTTTTAGATGGCTCTGTTTTAAAAACCACTTTTCCTTAACAAGCCACGCGCGGCCGTATTTCTCTCCGAGTTTATAATTTATATAGTCTCCAAGTATGGCTGCTGGAACAGTGAATGCCATAAGATGCCAAAAATTGTAGTATCCCGCAGCACTCAAAGCTCCGAATATCAAAACAATGGTTGAACCCGGAACAAAAAGCCCCAGAATGAGAATGGTTTCAAAAAGCGTAGCAATGGCGGCAATCCAGTAACCCGACATGCCAAGATGAGTTATATACGGAATTAAGTAGTCACTTATTATTTGCGTTATATGCATAGCTTTTAAAAACCTCCTACGTAGCTCACTTTAACAGCTTTGAAAATAAAGTACACTGAAATACCAATAAGCATTACACCAAGCGCCTTGTTGATGCTGCTTTCATATTTTTTCACAACAAACTTTCCTGTCTTTTTTAACAAAACAGCAAGAAGAACAAGATAAGCCCCAATTCCAATACTTTCGGCAACAATAAATATAGCCTTAATGTATGAATCGGGAGTGTGCACAATACCCATGTTCTTCAAAAATTCAAAGCAGAAAAGCCACCAGAATATCATAGACGGATTGGCTGTATCTATAGAAAAACCTACAAGAAATGACATTCGGCTTCCAAATAGAATGGGGCTTTTTCCGCCTGTATTTACCTTGTCGCTGTAAATCATAGTAAAAAGACCAAGAATAATCAATATAACAGCTCCGACAAACCAGAAAAATGCCTCAACAAACCTATCCTGCAGAAATGGAGCGATACCGTATAAAGCAGCAAAACCATACAGCATATCAGAAGCTACTGCACCCAAAACAAGCATTAAGGCGCTTTTCATATTACCGGAAATCGAGCGTTTTGCCGTCTCAATCTGTGTAGCACCTATGGGAATAGCTGTCAGAATACCCATAAAAAAAGATGCAGCCGTTAAAACAATCCAGTTCATTTCAATCCTTTTTGCATTTTATTATAAATGCAGGCGGCAGATTAGTCCAAACAACCGAAAAAAAAGTCACCGTTTTAAATTTTTTGTGAAGTATTTTTACAAAACGTTTATGGGACGAAAAAAGTTTTGTATGCAGATATGCATATGTTACAAATTCGCCATTATCATTCAAAATGCAATTTATAGTATTTATAAGCCTAATCTGCAGACGGATGCTAAAAGTAGCCCATGGCAGTGACGAAATAACGGTATCTGCATACTCAACAGAATATTCATTCATGTACTGTTTCATATTTTCAGCTGAATCGTTTATTGCGCGCACCTGAGGATATTTTTCTCTGATGATTTTTATAAACGCACTGTTTGTATCAAAAGAAAATATATTTGAATTTTTATCAGCATTTTTAACAATAGCTTCTGTTACTGCCCCGGTCCCGCATCCAAGTTCAATAATGGCTTTGGCTTCTTTAATGTTGGATACAGATACAATTGCACATGATAGATTTTTGGACGAGGGCACTATTGAACTTGTTGATATGGGATGTAAAATAAACTCCTTTGAAAATTTCATTGTTTCGATCAGATATTCCATGTTCAACACCTCTCTATTTATAGTCATTATTAATAGTATAAATTTAACATTAATCAAACATTGCCAAAACATTAACAATTTGTAATATGCTGTATATGTGTATGTCGCGAGAATAAATAACTTATGTATTGTGCCCATCTTTTTATTCAAAAAAAGACAGAATAACCAAGTATAAACAAATAGGAGTTGATACCTTCATTCGGCATATTTATATTGGCATTGGATATATGTCTAAAACGAAAATCCGGGTCAAATTCTTCAACTTGCTAAACCTACAGCAATTACATTTTGTCTGCCATTTTATTTTTTTGCATAGGTTTTATCCATTAATATAGGCACTAAAACCAATGTAGAGAACATTCCGGCTGCAAGCCCTCCTATGACCGCTATGGAAAATGCCTGGAATATATGAGAACCTATTGTCGTGCCTATTGCAGTAGGAATCAAGGCGGCAATCGTGGTGGCTGATGTTAGAATGATAGGTCTCAATCTTACAGAAACAGCTTTAAGAAGAGCATCCCTGCCTGACATTTGAAGCTTAACCATTCTATTGGCATAATCAACAAGTACTATTGCATTATTGACGGCTATTCCAATAAGTGTAATAACTCCCATGCCAACGGATATATTAAGCCCCTGCCTTGTTATAAACAATAATATAAATGCTCCAACCAATGAAAAAGGTATCGTCACGAGTATTATAAGCGGCTGAATCAAAGATTTAAACTGCATAGCCATAATTAAATATATTAAAATTATTGCTAATAAAGAAGCTATGCCTATTTCAACCGCGGATTTCATCATAACTTTATATTGGCCGCTTATACTTACCGTGTATCCCTTTGGCAATTTCAGTGTAGATAGTTTTTTATTCAGCTTGGAAACTATATGTGAAATATTACCTTCTATATCAGCAGAGAGTGTAATCTCCCTTTGGCCGTTGATGTGTGTTATGGAAAATGGCAGATAGGAAATATTAATATCTGCTATTTTACAAAGAGGTACATTCTGTCCCTTTATATTAGTTACAGATAGTTCTTTCAGCCTCTCAATACTTAGTCTGCCGGGAAGTTTAAGCCTTATATAAACAGGAATATTTTTGTTATTTTTAATTATCTGTGTAGCAAGAAGCCCTAATTTTGCAGCTCTTATAGTATCCAAAACGTCCTTTGACGATATATCATGCAGGGCAAGTTTAGGGTAGTTGAGTTTTATTTCTATCTGCGGTATTTTAACCTTCGTATTGTTTATTATATCGTTTATACCGCCGACAGAAGACATTATATTCTCAACTTTTTTTGATAATCTGATAAGTTCGTTTTCGTTATTTCCATATATACTGATACCGAACATAGCAGGCAAACCGGAAAAGCTTTCATCTATTTTTTCCTGTGT
>WGCD01000111.1 GCA_015493995.1 Desulfurellaceae bacterium | reverse complement strand
TCTTAGGTCCGCCTTTTTTAGCTATCATTTCAGGCAATAATTTCATCATATCTTCTTCAGATAAATTTTTCACATTCTCAAGTTCAACACCTAAAGCTTCCATCATTTGCGACGGTATGCTTTTTGCCAATATTCTAACCAACACTTTTGGTCCCTGACTTCCTGCAAAGTAGTCTATAGCCTCAATAAGCCCTGACATAACCATAGATGAGTATTTATAACAAATATGCGATGTTACACAGCGAGTATCCATTTCAAGGCAGGAATCCGCTTCCTCTTCAGGCTTATCCGAATGATGATTATCAAAACTGCCGTTAGAGCGTTTTAACTCTTCAACCATATCAATCCTCCAACATACTTACAGATTTACTTAAATTACTCAGTACCATAAAAACTCATAACTGTCAATACAACTTTTACTAAATCCATTTTAAAAACGTTGGATTTTTAAAATATAGTCTCTATCTTGATAAAAATAGTTTTATTTGAAAAAAAGCGAATCAAACCTATAATTATGATATGAACAGCAAAAACGGTCTTGAAGCAGCGATTTTTGCAGGCGGATGTTTCTGGTGTATGGAAGCTGCCTTTGATAAAGTCGATGGGATTTTTAGTGTCGAGTGCGGATATACGGGAGGATACCTTAAAAATCCCACATACGAGCAGGTTTGCTACG
This sequence comes from Desulfurellaceae bacterium, assembly GCA_015493995.1. Classification (GTDB taxonomy): domain Bacteria; phylum Campylobacterota_A; class Desulfurellia; order Desulfurellales; family Hippeaceae; genus S144-51. The sequence goes on along the minus strand of WGCD01000111.1, from coordinate 2,272 downwards.
GACACAGCGGACACTACGAGGCAGTTAAGGTTCTTTTCAATCCTAAAAAAATATCGTATGAGAAGCTGCTTGAGATTTTCTGGACAAATATCGACCCTACAGATAAAGAAGGACAGTTTTGCGATACCGGCAATCAATACAAAACCGCCATATTTTATACAAACAAAGAGCAAAAGACTGCAGCCGAAAAATCAAAAAGAAAAGTGGAGCAATCGGGCGTTTTCAACAAGCCTGTTACAACCTTAATTCTACCGGCTCAACAATTCTATAAAGCCGAAAAACATCATCAGAAGTACTATAAGAAATGCCCACAAGACTACGCAATTTACCGTAATTTATCAGGTAGAGCTTCTTTTAGTAAAAATTGGTTAAAGCTCAAAGAATTTTTTAAAAAAGACACAATTTAGCAGGAATCGTAGCTTATAGTACCTGGTTTTCATTGATTTTTAAATATGATAAGAATAATATATAAAGGTGAAAAAAGCTTATTTTTTCAGGATTAACGGCATAACACAATCCGTAGGTTTTAGACCCTTTATATACAAACTATTCTCAAAAGAGAGCGGATGGGTAAGAAATTCTGCAAAAGGTGTCGAGTTATACATTGAAACTGAAAAGGATAGTAATTTTATTGAACAAAAAATTATAGAAAATCTTCCAAAGAATGCAAAAATAGAAAATATTGACATTCAACAGCACAGCATAAAACGACGGGCTTTTAATAAGTTTTTTATAAGAAAAAGCAGCTTGGGAAAAGACAGGGTTTTTTTACCGCCGGATTTTGGGATATGTGACAAATGCTCAACTGAATTGCTTGAAAAAACAAACAGGCGCTATCTTCATCCGTTTATAAATTGCACGGATTGCGGTCCTCGTTTTTCCATTGTTTTCGACTCGCCATACGACAGAGACAAAACAACAATGAAGGGTTTTAAGATGTGCAAAAAGTGTGAAGATGAGTACAACAACCCTCAAAACAGGAGATTTCACGCAGAGCCGATTGCCTGTAAGGATTGCGGTCCGTCATATTTTTTGATTAAAGGCTCAAAAGTCATATCGAAAAACATCGAAGCTGTCAAGCAAACCGCCAAAATTATTGAAAACGGCCAGGTAATCCTTATAAAGGGAATAGGCGGATACCATCTTGTATGCGATGCTTTAAATAAAAGAGCCATAGATAAAATCAAGTTCTTAAAAAAAAGGGAGAGTAAACCTTTCGCATTTATAGCAAAAGATTTGTCAACAATTAAAAAACATTGTTTTGTTAACAGTGAAGAAGAAAAAATTTTGCAATCACAGATTAAACCGATTGTTTTATTAAAATCAAAAGCAGACAGGTTTGGCAGTGCTGTTTTTGGCAGTCCGTATATCGGAGCTATGCTGCCTTATGCTCCTCTTCATATGCTTTTGTTTCATTTTGGCAGCTTCGAGTTTATTGTCGCAACAAGCGCAAACATATCCGAAGAGAGTCTTATTTATCAGGATATTTCAGCATTAAATTTTGCAGGTGTTGATTACATCCTCACAAACAACAGAAAGATAGTTAGACCGCTTGAGGATTCTATTGTACAAATTATAGACAATCAAAGGCTAATCTATCGCTTTGCAAGAGGTTTTGCGCCGGGTTATTTTTTTAAAAAAACAAAACCGGGCATATTGTCTGTCGGAGGCGATTTAAAGAACAACATAGCTTTAACGGATAAAGACAGAATCATAATGTCTCAATACACACCCACACTTGAAAACTACTCAAATTACAAAAAGTTTAAAGATAAGGTGGAAGATTTTATTAACTTTTTTAATATAAAACCTGCAACGGTCGTATGTGATAAACACCCCGATTATTTCTCAAGCGAATATGCAAGACAAAACTTCAAAAACGTGGTGGAGGTTCAGCATCACGTAGCACACTTCTGCTCTGTTTTATATGAAAAAAACTTGAAAGAGGCAATAGGCGTGATTATGGACGGCACTGGCTATGGAGACGACGGCAATGTATGGGGCGGAGAGTTCTTCATAAAAACAGCAAAAAACATCGAAAGAATCGGTCATATAAAATATATGCCTTTTGCATTCGGCGATAAAGCCATAAAAGAGCCTTACAGACTAGCCGTTTTATGGCTGTACGATATGTTAGGTAGTAATTTTGAAAGCTTTGCTAAAAATATATGCTCTGATGATAACGGCATAATAAAAACCATAGAATTTACGCATAAAAATTCCATAAAAACAAGCTCAGCAGGCAGGCTTTTTGATGTTGTAAGTGCTATAT
>WGCD01000110.1 GCA_015493995.1 Desulfurellaceae bacterium | reverse complement strand
GAAAATCATAGGTGAAAACTATATAAAAGACATAAAAAAAGTATATGACGATATTAAAACACCTGTAAGATGGCACTTTATCGGCACACTGAAAACACAAAAACACGACCTGCTAAGAAAAAAATACCTTAAAATTTTCGATATGATTGAAACACTTGACTCTTTTGAGATAGCGTGCGAGTTGGACAAAAAGTGTGCATCCATACCTAAGATTATGGATGTCTTAATTGAAGTAAACAGCGCCAAAGAGCCTCAAAAATCGGGTGTTATGCCCGAAGATACAAAAGAACTTGCCGTAAAACTGTCAACTTTAAAAAATATAAGAGTTGTAGGTTTGATGACTATGGGTCCGAGGTTTGGAAACCCGGAAGATTCACGCCCCTATTTCAGGATTACAAAAGAGCTGTTTGAGGAAATCAAGTCACTCAAAATACCGAATCTAACAATGAAATACCTGTCTATGGGTATGACAAACTCATACAAAGTAGCAATTCAAGAGGGGGCAAATATAGTTAGAATAGGAACAAAAATTTTCGGAGAGAGGGCTTGCAGATTAGATGCAAAACACTAAAAACCCTCTTCTTTTAGCTTCCTTGTCTGTTCGTCTATGGTTAAGGCATCTATAAGCTCGTCCAACTCTCCCTCCATTATAGAGTCGAGCTTATAGAGCGTTAAATTTATTCTGTGGTCTGTCACTCTGCCTTGAGGGAAGTTATATGTTCTTATGCGCTGTGACCTGTCGCCTGAGCCTATCTGCTCCTTTCTTTTGCTTGCCCTTTCAGCTTCGGCTTTTTGCCTGTACATATCGTAAAGCCTTGCCCTCAAAACGGTCATGGCTTTGTTTTTGTTTTTTAACTGGGATTTTTCATCCTGACAGGTCACCACTATGTTTGTCGGCAAATGTGTGATTCTAACAGCCGAATCGGTCGTATTAACACACTGTCCTCCGTGTCCTGTTGCCCTAAAAACATCAATCCTCAAATCCTCGTTTTTAATCTCTACATCAACATCTTCAGCTTCGGGTAAAACCGCCACCGTTGCTGCCGATGTGTGGATTCTGCCTTGAGACTCCGTCGTTGGAACACGCTGCACCCTGTGCGTTCCGCTTTCATATTTAAACTTTGAGTAGGCACCCTTGCCCTTTATATTTGCTATTATCTCTTTAATGCCGCCTGAATCTGAAACGCTGCTGTCCATAACCTCAACCTTAAAACCCTTATTTTCCGCATATTTGCTGTACATTCTAAATAAATCAGCTGCAAAAAGGGCGGCTTCCTCACCGCCGGTTCCCGCTCTTATTTCCAAAATTACATCCTTTTCATCGGAAGGGTCTTTGGGTATGAGCAAGAGTTTCAACTCACCTTCTATTTTTGATTTTTTTTCAGTTGCACTTTTTAGTTCATCTTTTGCAAGCTCTTTTAACTCTTCGTCTTTTAAAAGTTCTTTAGCTTCTTCTATATCCTTTAAGGTCTTTTCGTATTCAGCGGCTTTTTCGTATATGGGGGATAGCTTTTTCATCTCTTCGCTTAATGATTTGTATCTCTCCATATCATTGACGACATCCGGCTTGCTCAGCTCGTTTTGCAGTTCCTCATATCTTTCTTTTATGCTACTTATTTTATCAATCATAATAAACTCCCGACATCAAATCTTTAACAACTCCAACTCATCTTCTTTAAGATCATCGGGCTGCACTATTTTAACCTGATTTTCATAGCTATATTCAAACAGTTCGGCTTTTTTAGAATATTTTTTTAATACGGCAGCAGCTATTTCAATATCCCTGTTGTCTGGCTTAGCGGTAAACACACCGATGGCTCCGGGTGCATTGTAACACTTCAATAAGGGCAGCACAGTGCCGAATTTTTTAAGCATCAGGTATGTTTCATCCTTTCTTCTTGAGACAACAAACCTTTTGGAATTTATTCTAAAATGCCTTCCGAGTGTTAAAAGTTCCAATTCATGCTCATCAGCATATCCATATTCAAGCATCTCTTTAACCCTTTTTGATATTGATGCGTCGGTCAAAAGACACCCCCCTGCAGGTGATTCAAAATCTTCTATACCGAAGCGCTTTGCAAGCTCAAGCTGTTCTTTCCTTGAGCGACCGGTTATACAAAAAAGTTTTTCTTTATCAACAATGCCCTCTTTTTCCATATCGGTTTGAGGCAGGCATTTTGCAGATAGGGGTCTCAACACCAGGTTGCTCAAACCAGCCCTTTTTTCTATTGCTCTCATAACGGAATACGACCTTTGGCTCATAGGGCGCTGACCTAAAACCTCACCCGTAACCACAAAACAGGCTCCGATTTCATCCATAAACCTCTTTGCCTGTTTGAAAAAAAATATCTTGCAGTCCACGCAGGGATTTAAGTTTTTTCCATATCCAAACATCGGATGCTTAACAATTTTCAGATACTCTTTATCGTCCTTTGCCGTATGCAATTTGACGGGCAAACCGGAAAGCCCTTTTTCCAATTGCTTTTCATCTTTATTGTAAAACGGTGTTTTTACAAATAGCGGATACACCTCGAAATTCAAAGACAACATTATATGAACCGCAAGCAGGCTGTCCAGACCTCCTGAGTACAAAACAACGCACCTTCTGCACAACTTCTCCATACAATCAAGCGCCGTATGCAAAAAACCTATTCCATAGAGTATATTGCAGGTAAATCTCTGTAATTTTCGTTATAATCCATACCGAAACCTACTATAAAACCTCTGTCCAAATCAAAAAGATAGTAGTCTGCGTCTATATCTTCGCTTCTTCTTTCGTGTTTGTTGACCGCTACGCAAATCTTGCAATCCTTAGCTCCCGATAAGATAAAAAAATCCCTGACTCTCTTCATTGTTTGCCCGGTATCCAATATATCGTCAACAATAATGCACATTTTACCTTTTAAGTCTATCGACGGCTTTTTTATCCAGGTCAAACTCCCGGTGCTTTGCGTTCCTTCGTAACTTTTAACCCTGATGCTGTCCTTTGTAGGATTTATGTCGAGTTTGTCCGTCAGTTTTTCAAAAAACGGCTTACCGCCTTTTTCTATATAAATTATAGCAACGTCCTTGCCTTTATACTCTCTGTTTAAAACTTTGGCGAGCTTCTCCACTCTTTTTTCTATCTCGTCAGCATCAAAAAGTAACCTCACTTTAACTAACTCTCCACAATATCTATTTTTTCACCGCATTTCGGACATTTGCCGTCAACAATGCGGTTTGAGAGTATATCAAAGCCGTAGCGATTTATCAACAATTCACCGCAAGCAGGACAATAGGTGTTTTCACCCTCATCTCCTGGAATATTGCCGGTATAAACATATTTGAGTCCGAGTGACTTTCCTATTTCAGCAAGGTTTTTTATTATTCTAACATCTGTGGGCGGTACTTCGTCCATTTTGTATGCCGGGAAAAATCTGCTAACGTGCCAAGGGATTGCCGGGTCTATTTCGTAAATATGTTCAACAAGCGCCATAATTTCGACGGGCTCTTCGTTTACACCGGGTATAATAAGCGTTGTTGCCTCAACCCATATGCCTTTTTTCTTCATATATTCAAGCGAGTTTAACACAGGCTTCAAACGTGCATTCCCGGCTATCTGAATATAATAAGCATCGGAAAAGGATTTAATGTCCATATTTACGGCATCTATCAAACCGTCCATCATATCAATAGTCTCTTTCGTCATATATCCGTTTGTTACAAACACATTTTTTAAACCCCTCTTTTTTGCTATTTTTGCCGTATCAACGGCATATTCAAAAAATATCGTTGGCTCGGTGTAGGTGTATGCAATTGAGTCACATCCGCTTTCAACGGCATCCTCAACAACCTTATGCGGGGGATAATCCTCACCTATAATCTTACCGTTATGCTCAAACGGATATTGGCTTATATCGTGATTCTGACAATAAAGGCAGTTGAAGTTGCAGCCGACTGTTGCTATTGAGAACGATTTGGTACCGGGCAAAAAATGGAACAACGGTTTTTTTTCTATAGGATCAATTGATTTTGCCACGGCTTTTTCATAAACCAAAGAATAGAGCACACCGTCTATATTTTCCCTGACGCCGCATTTGCCTTTTTCACCATCCTGCACAACACACCTGAAGCTGCATAAATCACACCTAACCCTTTTATCTTCCAATTTTTTGTACAGATACGCTTCTTTCATAAACAAACTCCTTAAACGGGTAAAATTATTTTAAAACTTGTTCCTTTCCCGACTTCGCTTTTAACCTCCAAACTGCCGCCCATCATCTCAACGGTGTGTTTTGCTATGGGAATGCCTATGCCCTTTTTCACGTCTCCCCCAGACTCAAAAGGCTTAAACAGGTTTTTTAACATAGCCTTTGTCATTCCCATACCCGTATCGGATATGTCTATTTCCACAATCCTGTCTTTTATCAGGTGTTTTATAGATATAGACAGAACTCCCCCCGTTTTCATATTCTCTATGCTGTTTTCAACTATGTTTCTGATGACGAGCATCAGTTTTTTCTCATCTATTCTAACAGGCGGCATATTGAAATCCATATCAATGTTCAGCTTTATGTTGTATCTTTTGATAAGCTCTGTGTAGCGGCTTAGAATTCTGTTTATCGTTTGCGGTATGGATACAAACTTCATATCTATGTTCGTATCGCTCATTTGAAGCAGATTGTCCGACAAGGATGACAATTTTCTGCTTTCTATCTTTATGTAATCCGCATATTTTTTTAAATCCCTTGCACTCTCTATTTTATCTATCTTTTTATCCAAAATTTCAGCCATTCCGCCAATGCTCATTATGGGATTTCTCAATCTGTGGGCTATATTTTCGGTCAACTCCAAAACCGCTTTCTCCTTCTCGCGCTCAAGCAGCTGCTTTTGCATATTCTCTATGGTGTTCAATGACTCCTCAAGCTCAAGGTTTTTATCTTTAAGTGTTTCGTTAAGCTGATTAACCTTATCCATATGCTTTGACAGTGCATTACTCAGAATGCCTGTAGGAAAGGCTATTATGACAAAAGGTATAATCCTGTAAAAAATCTCAATGGCATTGTAAAGCCCCAAACCGTAGTATGTCTGAACGACAGTAAAGGAGATTGCTCCAAAGACAGCGGTTATAACGGCAGGTTTTGTCCCTAAAACAAATGCCGTTATTGTGATTACGACAAAATATCCCGAATAGAAAGGGCTGGTGCTGCCTCCGGTGTTGTATATAAAATACGAAACGACCAAATCGTCAAACAAGAATGATGCCAAACAAAAGTTGCAGGCTCTATTTTCACCCTCCGGTATAAAAAACCTGACAATGAAAAAAAGCGTGTATGCGGCTATTATAAGATTGTATGTGAATACAAGGTGTATCTTGTTGCAATTTATTACAAACAGCTGCGGTATGATTGCCCATATTATGGCGCCCGAGACGGAAATCAGCCTGACTACGAGAATCAGCAGATTGGTTTGTTCTATTGATATGAAACGCTCAGTTTTCACAAACTCTTCCTTTTGTTAAAGATTGGACAAACATCAACAATTTATTGTAGTATAGGGTAATTGTTGGACTTGTTTTTGTCAAACAGTTTTTCTTTTATCTCGGAGGCGCTATGTTTAAGATGTCTAAGAAATCGACAGGCAGAGTAACCTGCTCCACATACATAGAAAACCTCGTTGCGGTTATTGTTTACACTCTAAACCTCCTTAAAACTTCAGACAGCGTTATTGACGAAAAGATAGAGAAGTATAAAAAACTCGCAAAAAGTATAAAATATGAGGAAAACACGGATAAACTGATAAGCTTGAGAAACATAATAACGGAGTTTGTCGTTGAGTATGACAACTACATTACAAACAAAAAGAAAGAGAGAGACAGGCTTATCATAGGCAATATAAATATACTGATAAATTTGGCAAAAAGTGCCGAAGGCTCAAAAAAATGGACAACCACGCTTGATGGCGTCAAACAACTGTTAAAAACGAATCTTGATACGGACTCTCTGTCGAAAGCAAAAGAGATGCTTTTTAATCTCGGATATTCAAGCAAAGATACCAAAGATGTTGTTTATAGGGATATTATATCTATGATATTTTCCCTGCTTGATTTGGAATCAGACTCAAAAGAGGCTAAAAGCTATCTTGAAGAGGTAAAATCTCTTCAGGAAAAACTCTCTGCAAACCCCTACAGCTTGGATTCATCGGAATTCAGAGCAAAAATTAAGGAGTTGATAGAGCGCAAAGAGAAATTAGAAGAGGAGTATATCCAATCTTTAAACGAAAAACTCAACAAAGCGCTTAAAGCTCTTATATATACCATAACGACATTCAGCTCCTCTTCGAATAACTATGTTGACACATTCCAGGGGCATATAGACGAGATAAACAACGCTATGTCCGGCAAAAACGTTGATGTTGACGAGTTGAGCAAAAGGCTTATGGGCATAGCCATAAAAATAAAAGATACAACCATAAATATGAAAAACGAGATAGAAGAATACTCCAAAAAGATGAAAGAGGCAAAAGAAACGATAGACGAGTTGAAGAATAAATTGGATGAGGCAAAGCAAAATATGATAACAGACCCGCTAACCGGAGCCTTCAACAGGAGGGGGCTTTTCCACTTTATGAAGTTGGAATCGGAAAGAGCTATAAGATATCAACAGCCGTTTTCAATAATAATGGCAGATTTGGACCATTTCAGTAAAGTGAACAACACATACGGACATTTAGCCGGAGATATAGTTTTAAAGAAATTCTGTTCCACCGCTCAATCCATAATAAGAAGCGTTGACGTACTGACAAGATACGGCGGTGAGGAGTTTATTATAATTCTGCCCAATTCAGACATAAACAGCGCTTATGTTGTCGCAGAAAAAATCAGAGAGTCTATAGCTAAGCTGAAGTTTCAGTATAAAGAGAGCGTATTCAGCATAACATCAAGCTTCGGTGTTGCCCAATTTAAATACGGAGATTCGGTGGAATCTCTGATTAAAAGGGCGGACGCAGCCTTGTATAAAGCAAAGGAAAAGAGAAATTGCACGGTTAAGGGGAGTGATTTATGATAGAAAGAAGGATAAAAAAGTTGCAAAACAAGATAGAAGAGACAAAAGCCGAAGCAGTCATTATCTTTTCAGCTTCGGACATAGGATATTTCACGGGAGTGGGAGATATTGAGGGAGTGCTCGTTGTCAGCGCAAAAAACGAAAGAAAGTTGTTTGTAAGCCCTCTTTATGAAACCGCAGCCTCAGAGTTACCAAAAAACGAGTTAGAGGTTTCAATAAACGGCATAAAAGACGTGACTGACTATCTCAAGCAAGAGGGAATTCACAAAATAGGACTGGATTTTTTGGAAACAAAAATGAACATATCAAACGAGTTTGCCGGTTTTGAAATCATCGACTTTACAAACCAAACAAAAATGATACGTATGATTAAAGAAAAAGAGGAAATTAACAGCATAAAGAGGTCTGCCATCTTCGCAAGAAACGCATTTTTAAAGGTCTATCCGTATATTAAGGCAGGAATAACCGAAAAGGAGATAGCCGACGAACTCACATATCAAATCAGAAAAGCAGGTGCTCAAAAAGAGTCTTTTGAAACAATTGTGGCAAGCGGGGCAAATGCAGCCATTCCCCACCATACGCCCACAGATAAAAAGATAGAAGACGGTGAGTTTTTGGTTATAGACTTTGGAGCTAACAAAGACGGATACAACTCAGACAACACCCTGACATTTCTTATCGGCGAGAAAGATGATGAAAAAAAGAAGCTGTTCAACGCCGTATTTTACGCCCAACTGTTTGCCACGGAGATGATAGCACCCGGAAGAACAAAAGCAAGCGATGTTGAAAAAAGAGCGAGAAGTGAACTTGGAAAGTATAACTTAGATAAATATTTCATACACTCTTTGGGTCACGGTGTCGGGCTTGATGTTCATGAATTTCCCTACATTAACCTAAAAAACGATATGGTCATTCAGCCGGGTATGGTTTTTACGATTGAACCGGGAATTTACATACCCGGCGAACTCGGAATAAGACTTGAACATATGGTACTTGCCAAAGAAAACGATACGGAGGTTATAGCATTTACTCCTTTTATGGAAATAATGTAGAGCTTTTAATTTCTTAGGCGGGGTTTGTCGGGTTGAAATTACCGAATACGACAAATAAGCATATATTGAGAATTTACACCATTTTTAAAAGGCGGTAGGTTTAAGTGTTAACTAAAAGGATTATACCCTGTCTTGATGTTAAAGACGGGCGCGTTGTTAAAGGTATAAATTTCGTTAATCTTCAGGATGCCGGAGACCCTGTTGAGCAGGCTATAATTTACGACAAGCAAGAGGCTGACGAACTTGTTTTCTTGGATATAACCGCAAGTTACGAAAACAGAAAAACAATTATAGACGTCGTGGAAAAAACCGCCGCGAACGTATTTATGCCTTTAAGTGTAGGAGGCGGGATAAACAGCATAAAGGACATAAGAAGCCTGCTTAAAGCCGGAGCGGATAAGGTTTCAATAAACTCTGCGGCTGTAAAAAATCCCGATATTATCAACGAAGCAGCCTCCATTTTCGGTAGTCAGTGCATAATTGTTGCCATAGATGTAAAAAGGACTGAAATCGGCTTTGAGGTGTTTGTAAAAGGTGGGAGGATTGCCACGGGAATAGAAGCCATAGCTTGGGCTAAAGAGGTTGAAGGAAGAGGTGCTGGCGAGATACTGTTGACAAGTATGGATACCGACGGCACAAAGAACGGATATGATATTAAACTGACTAAATCAATAGCAGAAAACGTGCAGATACCTGTTATAGCTTCAGGCGGTGCGGGAAATCCGGCTCATATGAAAGAGGCGTTTAATGCCGGTGCAACAGCGGCTTTGGCTGCCTCTATCTTTCATTTCGGAGAATATACCATTCGACAAACAAAAGAATATTTAAGAAGGGAAGGTGTTGATGTCAGGTTATAACTTTGCTCTGCTTGTCTTGAGTGATTCACGCTCAAAGAATCCCAAAGAAGACAAGATTAAGCCGATAGTTGAGGAGATTTTAAAGACCATAGATTCCAAGATTGAAGTTTATGACATAATACCGGACGAATACGACCTGATAAAACAGAAGTTAATAGAGTTTGCAGATAAGAAAGAGATATATGCCATACTTACAAGCGGGGGCACTGGTCTATACGAAAGAGACGTTACACCGCAAGCTACAAAAGAGGTGCTTGAGTATGAAATACCGGCTATAACCCAGGCAATTTTATACAATGCGCTGAAAACTACAAAAAGAGCTATGCTCTCAAGGATGCTGGCAGGCGTCAGAAACAAAAAACTTATAATAAATTTACCAGGCTCTCCCAAGGCTGTTAGAGAGGATTTGGGATATATCGTAGAGGTACTGCCTCACGCATTGGAAAAGTTAAACGGAGACACCACGCCTTGCGGCGGTTAAAGTTGACTTTTGCGCCGATAGGGTTAAAATTGGCTTAATTTTTAATTTAAAGAGGGGGATTTTATGGCTGACAGTAGCTTGAAAAAGCTCAACCGGGATAACTACACCGAGATAACCGACGAGATTAAACAGTACGTTCAAAAGGAGAGTGGTTTTGATAAAAAAGCAGTTGATACATTTATAGAAACGTCTCTTAACTATTCAAAAATTGAAAACTTCTTGGAGAACTTTCCTCAAGAGTACATAAAAAAAATTATGCTCGAGAGCATAGGCTTTGTGAAAGAGTTTAATGAAAAAATCAAAATCGAGCTGTCCGACATCTCTATTAAAGATAAGAAATATACGCAAATCAAACTCTTAACAAACAACAACCCTTTCGTCGTTGACAGTACGACATCCATAATCAATAACCTAAACGACTTCTTTATAGAATTCAGCATCCAGCCGATTTTAACGACAAAAAGGGACGATACCGGAAAGCTGTTAAATATAAAGTACCCCCAGGATTCGGGCAAAAAAGAGCTCTTTATGTATTTTTTAATCGATGCCATTAGCCCTTCTTCAAAAAAGAAACTTCAAAACGACATTATAAACTCCATTGAAGAGAGTAATCTTGCAGTTGAAGACGAAGAAGAGATGGTAAAATTCACCAAAGCTATGGCAAGAAAGCTCAACGACCCCAAATATCTCAAAAAAATTACAGAAAAAGAGACAGAAGACATAAAAGAATTTCTTATGTGGCTTTTGGACGATAATTTCATATTTCTCGGAGCAAGGAGCTACGACGTAATCTACGAAGAAAACGAAACATACGTTCAGATGGATAAAGACAGCTGCCTTGGTATATTGAAAAAAACAGAACAATCCGGTTTTGTCGATAAGAAGTCTATGGACGAGTTGCCTGAAATTGCAAAGGAAACTTTGAAACACGGCAGCGTTATGGTGATAGATAAGACCAATGCAAAAAGTAACGTATATGATACACGCAGAATGGATTACATAGCCATTTCGGAATTTGACGAAAATTTAAGACCTGTAAGAAGAAATATCATTATCGGCTTATTTACGCCCAAGGCATTAAAAGAGCAGGCATCCAATATCCCGTTTTTAAAGTCCAAACTGGATAGAATACTGTTTGAAGAAAATATCGTAGAAGATTCTTTTGAATTCAAACACATCATTGATATATTCAATACACTGCCGAAAGACGATTTGTTCATATCAAAAACGGAGGATTTGAAGATTCTTCTTGAGGAGCTTCTAACCTGTGAGACAACCGAAAGAATCAAGGTTTTGACAAGGCAGACGAGCCTTGTTCACGGTTTGTACCTAATGGTTGTTTTGCCGGTTCAATTTTACTCTCAAAAAAATCTTGAGGCATTCACAGACTACCTGAAAAACAAGCTTAAGGCAAATGATATAGAATATAAAATCATAACACAAAGCTCAAGAATCATTAGAATTCACTACTATTTGATTTTTGAGAGAGAGAGGAAGAGGTCTGTAGATATAAAAGCTATAGAATCCGACTTCATAAAGATAGTGTCAAGCTGGAAAGACGATTTCAAAAATATGCTGACAGAGAAGTTCGGTTATAAGGACGCAAGCTATCTTGCAAACAAATACCTAAAATGCTTCGACGATGAATATATGTCTAAAACTTCTCCTCAATGGGCTATATTCGACCTAAATTACTTAGAAAAATTAGAAAAAAAGGGCAAACAGCAGGTTGCGATATCTATGCAGGCAGACAGTATATTCTTCAATATATACTCATCGGGTAAATCACCCCTTTATGAGATACTGCCAAAGTTAAACAATATGGGGCTTAACGTTTTATACGAAGATTTCACAAACATCAAAATCGGTGGTAAAGATGCATATATCCAGAGGTTTTCCATTGATCAAGCAAAACTCAGCCTCGACAACAAAGATAAGCTTTTTAAGGCAATAAAAGACAATTTTGAAGCTGTTTGGGAGGGATTGGTAGAGGACGACGGGCTCAATAAACTCACAACATCTATGGCTCTTCATTGGGAATATATAGATGTTTTAAGGGCTGTTGGAAACTACTTGATGCAGGTTAACTTTCAGATAAAGAAAGCCTCTCTAATAGCTGTTTTAAACAAATATCACCACATATCGGCAATGCTTATCGATTATTTTGAGGCTAAATTTTCACCTGTATCCGGAAGGCCGGCAGAGATTGAAAATTTGCTCAGGGAGATTAAATACTCTCTGGAGGCAATAAACGACATACACGAATACAGAATTATGCACTCTATGCTCAATGTTATGGAGAGTATGTTAAGAACCAACTTCTATAAAGAACGAAAGTATCACTACATTTCGTTTAAGATAAAATCATCCGATATACTCACCATGCCTCTTCCGAGACCTATGTTTGAAATCTATGTTCATTCGGCTTTTATGGAGGGATGTCATTTAAGAGGCGGTAGAGTCGCAAGAGGCGGAATCAGGTGGAGTGACAGAAAAGACGACTTCAGACTTGAGATTCTGGGACTGATGAAAACTCAAATGGTAAAAAATGCCGTTATAGTTCCAGTTGGCTCAAAAGGCGGCTTTATAGTCAAAGTTATAACTAAAGACAGAGAAAAAGCCGTTGAATGGGCAAAAAAATCATACAGAACCCTTATGAGAGGAATATTGGATATAACCGACAATTTCGATGATAAAAATAATGAGGTATTCCCTAAAAACGTACTGCATTACGACGGATTTGACCCATACCTCGTTGTGGCTGCAGATAAAGGAACGGCTACGTTTTCAGACATCGCTAACGAAATAAGCGAAAAAGAGTATGGATTCTGGCTTAAAGACGCATTTGCATCAGGCGGAAAACACGGATATGACCACAAAGAAATAGGAATTACGGCAAGGGGAGCCTGGCAGTGCGTTGAAAGACATTTCAGAGAACTCGGTAAGAATGTGCACAAAGAGACATTCACAGTTGCAGGTATAGGGGATATGAGCGGCGATGTTTTCGGTAACGGTCTGCTATACACAAATACAATTCTGCTGAAAGCCGCATTCAATCACATTGAAATATTCATAGACCCCAACCCCGACCCCAAAGCATCCTACAAAGAAAGAAGAAGGCTTTTTGAAAACGGATTGACCTGGAAATCATACAACAAAGAGCTGCTGTCTGAGGGTGGATTTGTTGCTGACAGAAACTCAAAATCCATAGAGCTTACCAAACAGGCAAAAGAGTTTTTGCAGACAGACAAAGATGAAGTTTCAGGCGAAGAGCTGATAAAACTCATACTTCAAGCCGATGTTGACCTTCTGTGGAACGGAGGAATAGGAACGTATGTTAAATCTCCCACAGAAACCAATGAAGATGTAGGAGACAGGCTAAACGATGCTGTGAGAATAAATTCAGACCAACTGAGAGCCAAGGTTGTGGGAGAAGGCGGTAATCTCGGTTTAACGCAAAAAGCAAGGATAGAGTATGCTTTAAACGGCGGCAAGATAAACAACGACGCTTTAGATAACTCTGCCGGTGTTGATATGTCCGACCACGAGGTCAACTTAAAGATTTTACTTAACCATCTTGTCAAAGAAAGCGTTTTGAAGGATTTTAAAGAACGCAATGTGATGCTTAAAAAACTGACAGATGAGGTAACGGACAGGGTCCTAACCCATAATTATATGCAGAGTTTTGCCGTCAGTTTGGATGAATACAGGTCGAAACACGAACCCGACTTGTTCTTTGAACTTAACATATTTTTGAGGAAGAAAGGATTGCTGCACAAAGAGGATTACCCGTTCCCCGACAGAAAAGAGCTCTCATTAAGAATATCCAAAAATCTGGGATATACGAGACCTGAGCTGTCGGTTATGCTGGCTTTAAATAAGATGTTTATATACGACTCCCTGCTCAAAAGCGACGTGTTCAGCGAGGATACGATTGAGCAGTATGCAACTATGTACTTCCCGCCCACAATAAGAAAGAACTACTCAAAATTCATACCCGAACACAGACTAAGAAACGAGATAGCCTTCACATTTATGGTAAACTTAATCATAAACAACAACGGTGCCATCAGCCTATTGAAAATCAATATGCTTACGGGGCAGGACTATCCTACGATAATGAAAACCATGATATTCGCATACGATGTTTTGGATATTTTATCGTTAAGAGAAGAGCTTTTCGGATATGAGAACAAAATACCGCAGCAA
This sequence comes from Desulfurellaceae bacterium, assembly GCA_015493995.1. Classification (GTDB taxonomy): domain Bacteria; phylum Campylobacterota_A; class Desulfurellia; order Desulfurellales; family Hippeaceae; genus S144-51. The sequence goes on along the minus strand of WGCD01000110.1, from coordinate 28,759 downwards.
GATATCTACAGGCTTTCGCTTGATATGTTCGATGCAATAAATATATTGACAACCAACCAATTGTATCTGTTCGGCAAGTCGGTCTCTTTAGATATGAAAAAAGAGAACGAGGTCAAAAAATGGTTAAAAGACTACGTCAATTGCTGCGTTGAAAACGGCGTATTCAAGGAAGAGTACTTGAGTAAAGTGGAAGAACTAAAAGGCATTGTAAAAGAAGAAACGGCAAGAAAAATTGCAAAGCTCTACTTCCTAAACGACTTCATACCTGCATTCAATATAGCCGGATTGCTTAATAAGGATTTGAAAGATACGGTTGAAGCCGTTGAAACGGTTAACAAGTACTTCGGTATAAGAAAAATAATGGACTATATAAGCGAAATCCATATATCAAACGAGTGGGATAGAATGGCACAATTCTCTATGATTAAAAATTACACGCTAACTTCTGTTATTTTGGCAACAAAGCTAATGAAGGAGTTTAACGGCGATATTGGTGCGCTTATAGCAAGCAAGAAGAGCGATTACGAAACATACGCGACGGAACTTGATACGATAATGGGTATTAAATCCACAAACCTTCACCCGGCTATGCTGCTTTACGACAAGCTTCAAAAAATAATACGCTAAATCGAAACCAAGAATAAAAAAAGCCCGAACTTTAGAAGTTCGGGCTTTTTTGTTAATAATTCCAGACTACACGAAAATTATCTGATATCCGTCTTTCACATAGGGCTCCAAAGCCACGTGGTTTTCAAGGTTGCTTATAATCGGCAGTCCCTGCTCTTCAGCTGCTTCCAGCGTTCTTGTAGCAATGGCACAACCTTTGCATACCGCTGTTATGGAGCTTTTTATGTTCTGATACATAGCGTTAAGCGGGTGATTAGTATCTCCGAGCTTTGTCACATACTTGGTAGCATCTCCCTCAAGTATGATTTTTACATCAATGCCTTTTCTTTTCAAATCCTGAGCATTTAGCAAAAAATGGTATGTAACCATAGAATTTGACGGGTCAGTCAAAACGTAGAACAACACCTTACTCATCTTTTCCCTCCAACTTTATTCTTTAAACTCTATTTCTTTAAATCCTTTGCCCGGGAAGTCTTTTGCAAGTCTCATCTTTCCGCCGCCAAGTATCGTTTTTCTTTCTCTTTCGGTTAGATGATAGGTGAGAGGAATGCTTATTCCTTTTGTTTCATTATAGAGCATAACCTTTCCGGCATCCTCTATCAAAGCCTTTCTTAAGTTGGGAATATTAATCCTGTCGTGTTGGTCAATCTTGTCGTAATCATCAGGATTTTCAAATGTCAAAGGAATAATGCCGAAGTTAATCAGGTTCGCTCTGTGAATTCTCTCAATGGCTTTTGCTATAACAGCCTTAACACCGAGATACATAGGACAAAGTGCGGCGTGCTCTCTCGAAGAACCCTGCCCGTAGTTATCCCCACCGACAATTATGTTGTAGATTCCCATCTTTTTATTTTCAAGACAGCGAGAAGCAAATGTCGGGTCTCTTTTTATAAATACATACTCGGAATATTTGGGAACGTTTGACCTGTATTTCAACAAATCTCCTGCCGGCATAATATCGTCCGTTGTAATTTTATCACCGAATTTACCGGCAACCTCACCTGACAAATCGGATGGCATAGGCTCACCGCCCGGCGGGTCAACTATGTTCGGACCCTTATATAGTTCAATATCAGCCGCTTCACTCTCACTCGCCGGTGGCAGCAGCATACTATCGTCAATAGTGAATTTTTCAGGTATATCAACTTTGGGGTACTCTATGTTGAACTTCTCCTGCAAATCTCTCGGGTCTGTTATAACGCCCGTCAAGGCACAAGCAACAGCAGTTTCAGGACTTACAAGGTAAATCTTTGCCGTAACCGTTCCGCTTCTTCCGTAAAAGTTTCTGTTGTTGGTTCTGATTGAGATTGCGTTGTTTCTCGGCGCCTGTCCGGCACCTATACAGAATCCGCAAGCAGATTCCATAATTCTTGCGCCCGAGGCAACTATGCTTGACAAATCTCCCTCATCGGCAAGCATTCTCAAAACCTGCTTTGAGCCGGGAGCATATCCGAAACTGACATTGGGGTTAACTGTCCTTCCTTTAAGTAATTTTGCTACAGTTTTTCCGTCTTTGTATGATGAGTTGGTGCAGCTTCCTATCATAACCTGGTCAACCGGTGTCCCTTCTATCTCTCTTATCTTCACCACGTTGTCCGGGTTGTGCGGCTGGGCTATCATAGGCTCAAGCTCGCTTAGATTTATCTCTATTATTTTGTCATACTCGGCATCCTTATCAGCCTTCAATTCAACCCACTGCTCACCTCTTCCTTGAGCCTCGAGAAATCTCTTTGTCTCTTCGTCAGACGGGAATACGCTTGTTGTAACACCGAGTTCCGCTCCCATATTTGTAATTGTGCCTCTTTCGGGAACCGTCAGTGTTTTTACGCCATCTCCAAAGTACTCGGCAATCCATCCTACATTGCCCTTTGTCTTTAGAATCTGCAACACCTGCAAAATAACGTCCTTTGCAGCAACCCACGGATTAAGTTTTCCGGTTAAATGAATACCCACTATCTTGGGTCTCGGAAGATAAAACGGCATTCCCGCCATAGCAGCAGCAACATCCAATCCTCCTGCACCTATGGCTATCATACCTATACCGCCGCCTGTAGGCGTATGCGAGTCAGAACCAAGCAGTGTCTTACCCGGTCTGCCTACCCTTTCGATGTGTACCTGATGACAGATACCGTTTCCGGCTTTTGAGAGGAACAAACCGTATTTCTTTGCAAAAGTCTGAAGATATGTGTGGTCGTCTGCATCCTCAAAGCCCATCTGGATTGTTTTGTGGTCTATGTAGCTGACAGAAACCTCTGTCTTCACCCTCGGAACACCCATCTGTTCGAATTGTAGGTCTGCCATTGTTCCCGTTGCATCTTGCGTGAGAGTTTGGTCTATTCTTATACCAATCTCATCGCCCGAGAACAAATCGCCATCTACAAGGTGTTCCTTTAAAATCTTCTGCGCAACCGTTAAACCCATCTGGAACCTCCTCAATAAATTTTATTTGCTTTTTTACGGTAGAGTTTATATCATTTTGGCAGGTAAAAAGCAAAGTTTTTTGAGGTGTTGATATGGATAAAATGAAGGTTTTAGTTGTAGATGACTCTTTGATAGCAAGAAAGTATCTTTCGAGAATTTTGGAAGAATCCGGAAAGATAGAGGTAATAGGTACAGCCAACAACGGTGAGGAGGCTGTAGAGAAAATCAAAAGCCTCAAACCCGATGCAGTTACTATGGATATTGAAATGCCCAAGATGAACGGTCTTGAGGCGTTAAAGATAGTAATGAAAGAAAATCCGACCCCTGTTATTATGATAAGCACTCTAACAACCGACGGGGCAAAGGAGACGCTTGAAGCTTTAAGGCTCGGAGCTATCGACTACATTGCAAAAGACGATGTTCTGTCTTTCAAAACAACGGCGAGGGAATCCAGGCAGCTGCTTATCGATAAGATTTTATCCGCAAAAGATGCTCGTGTATCCAGAAAGAGGGTTGCATCGCAGACAACAGCGAAAAAAGAAGAAAGAATACCCTTTGCACCACAAGGAATTAAAGAAAAAACCCAAAAACCCGAACCCACAATTCCAAAAAGAACGCGCAAACTTGAAAAGATGGATATAAAACTCGTGGCTATAGCCGCATCAACAGGCGGACCTGTAGCTTTGGAGAAGGTTTTCTCAAAACTGCCCCTTTTGGGTGTTCCTGTGTTGATAGTCCAGCATATGCCAAAAACCTTTACCGGTGTATTTGCAAAATCCCTTGACAGGGTTTCTACTCTAACAATAAAAGAGGCTGAAAACGGCGAGGTATTAAAGCCGAATGTAGGATATCTGGCGCCGGGCGGTATGCAGATGAGCGTTGCAAAGAAGGCTCAGGGCTACTATGTGAATATAACCAAAGAACCTAAAACAATATATACGCCAAATGCCGACTTTATGTTTGAGTCGGTTGCCAAAACACTTGGAAGTAAAGCACTATGTGTTATAATGACCGGCATGGGAGATGACGGTTTTAAAGGATTGGAAGAGGTTTATAAAAACAGAGGGGTCATAATAGCCCAGGATAAAGACTCTTGTGTGGTTTGGGGAATGCCGAGAAAACCAACACAAAGCGGTATTGCAGATTTTGTGGTTCCGCTTGAAGAGATACCGAGCTACATATCAAAGATAGTGTTGGGTAGATAATGCCTGAAATTTTATCTCAAGAAGAGATTGATGCTCTACTGAATAATATAGACAAAGACGAAGAGACCGAACAACAAACGGTTGAAGAAGCACCCGAAGCCATAGACACTCAAAAGGTTTCTTTGTATGACTTCAGAAGACCGGATAAGGTCTCAAAAGAGCAGATAAGGGCGATAAAAAATCTGCACGACAAGTTTGCAAGGAACTTTTCATCCAAATTGTCGGCTTTTTTACGCTCAATCGTTGAGATAGACGTTGTAAGTGTTGACCAGATGACATACGCCGAGTTTGTACTTTCTTTGTCTAACAATGTCAGTTTTAACGTTATAAATCTTGCGCCTCTTGAGGGAAACGCTGTCTTTTCCTTGGAGCCTGAAATCGGATTTGCCCTCGTTGACAGACTGCTTGGGGGTTTCGGTGAATCAATCAACATCAACAGACCCTTTACTGACATAGAACAAAGCATTTTAATGGATGTGGTCAAACAGGCTATGGACGAGATGAACAGCTCTTGGGAACCCATAATGAATGCATCTTTTAGCATAGTAGGACAAGAATCAAGCCCCAACGTCGTTCAAATAGTGGCACCCTCTGAGATTGTTGTTCTTGTTGTCTTTGAGGTGAAGCTCGGTGAAACAAGCGGAATAATAAACTGGTGTATGCCTGTCATAGTCCTTGAGCCTGTCTTAAATAAAATAGGCACTCACGATGTACTTTCCAGAACAAAAAGGGTAACGGAAGACAGGACGGACGATATAATAAGAGTTTTAAAAGAGGTTCCGGTTGTTATGGATTTCGAGCTTGGGCATACAAAAATGAGGGTAAAGGATTTTCTTCAGCTAAAAGAAAATGATATTCTTACTCTTGATACTAAAACAGACGATTTATTGAACTGTTACATAAACAACATTAGAAAGTGCCTCTTTAAACTGGGTAAAAAGGGAGATAATAAGGCTGTGAAATTGTATAATATCATAAGTTAAGGGGTTTATAATGGTCAGTGAAGAGCTGTCTCAAGACGAGATTGATAGCCTGTTTTCCGGTGGTGATTCAAAAGAGGAAGATAGTGTTAATCCTGTGGTAAAGGAGTTTTCCAATCTTTTAAATACCTCAATAGAAGAGGTTTTAAAAACCGCCTTTTCTTTGGAGGTTGTTTCCAAATTCATAGATTTAAACGTTAAGAAAAAGGAAGAGCTGACCTTTGAGGAAGGCGTTTTTCTGTTTTTAAATATCGGCATTGAATCGGAAAAAGCCCCCTGTTTTATTTATATAAAAAAAGAGTTTGCATCCATTTTATCGGATTTGATGCTTATGGGTCCGGGTGAGCCCAAAGATAATCTCGAACCGGACGACCTTGATGCTATCAAAGAGCTGTTTTCTCAGGTATTCGGCAATCTCCAGACTGCATTTAAGGAAAACAATCAGCAAGAGCTCTCAATGGAAATAAGCGATGTAACACAAGAAAATAGAGACGTTGAGGGGGAGTCTTTTTACGATATGGAGTTTGATATAGCCGTACCGAACATAAAAAGTGACTCCGTTTCACTGTATATAGAGAAAGAGAAGGCTGACGCTCTGTTTAAACAGATAGAAAAAGAGGAAGAACAAGAAGACGAAGCTGAGACCGAACCGGAGAGTGTGCCGTTTGAAAATGTTGAAACAGACAGAGAAACAACAGAAACACCTCCGAGCCACCCTCAAAGCCAAACTCCCTCCGGAAATCTCGACTTGATAATGGATGTTGACTTGGATGTTAAAATAAGAATAGGCGAAAAAAATATGCTGATTAAAGATATACTCAAACTTAAAGAGGGCTCCATAATAGAGCTTGAAAAAAATATAGAAGAGCCTATGGAAATTCTGATAAACGACAAGGTTGTTGCCAGAGGTGTTGTTGTGGTTGTAGGGGGGCGCTTCGGCGTGAAAATAACAAATATCGATACCAAAGAAGAAAGGATAAAATCGTTAGGTGGATAAGTTAAGTGTTAATGCTTGCAGGATAGGGTTTGGAAACGTTGCTGAAAACGATGAGGAGAAAATCTTAAAAATTCTATCAATGAAAACCATAGCCGTGGTCGGTATGAGTCCCAAAAAAGACAGACCGAGTAACTATGTACCGCAATATATGATGGAAAAAGGCTATAAAATTATACCTGTTAGACCAGGAACAAAAGAGATATTGGGTATAAAATGCTATAAAGATTTGGAAGAGTTGGATATGGCGGTTGATGTTGTTAATGTATTCAGACGAAGCGAATATTGCCCTGAAATAGCAAAAAAAGCTGTTAAAATAGGCGCAAAAGCTTTATGGCTGCAAGAGGGTGTTTACTCACAAGAAGCGAAGCAAATAGCGGAATCCGCAGGTCTTTTGGTCATTATGGACTTGTGTCTTGAAAAAGCACACTACAAATACATAGAAAACAGCAGGTAAAATATATGGATAAATTTATCATAGAAGGCTCAAAAAAACTCTCCGGGGCAGTAAAAATCAGCGGCTCAAAAAACGCATCCCTGCCTATTATGTCAGCAGCACTGCTTACAAAAGAGGATGTAATCTTAAAAAACATCCCGGATTTAAAAGATATAAACACAATGATTAACCTTTTAAAACATCTCGGATGCAAGATTAAAAAAGAGAACGATGTTGTAACAATCAACTGCTCAAGTATCAACTCGCCTGAAGCGCCTTACGAGCTTGTAAAAACAATGAGGGCGTCCATACTTGTACTCGGACCTCTTCTTGCACGTTTAAACAGCGCAAAAGTTTCGATGCCGGGAGGGTGCGCTATCGGTGTCAGACCGGTTAATCTGCACCTTAAAGCGTTTGAGTCAATGGATGCTTCAATAAGTATAGATGAAGGGTATATAGTTGCAAAGACAAACAAATTTAAAGGCAGCGACATATATTTTGACATACCTACCGTAACAGGAACGGAAAATGTTATTATGGCTGCAACGCTGGCAAGCGGTAAAACCGTTATTAAAAATGCCGCAAAGGAGCCCGAAATCGTTGATTTGGCAAATATGCTGAATAAGATGGGGGCAAAAATAGAGGGCTCAGGGACAAGCACGATTACGGTTGAGGGCGTTGACAGATTAAGCGGCGTTGAATATACGGTTATGAACGACAGAATAGAGGCGGGAACGTTTATGTGTGCAGCGTTGATTACATCGTCTTTTATCAAAATGGTCAACACGCCCGTATATGCTATGGATGCTATATTCGACAAATTTAAGGAAATGGGCGGTGTTGTTGATGTAGAAGACGATTCTGCCGTGATTGTAGGGGGAGAAACAATAAAGCCCGTAAATATAAAAACGTCGGTGTATCCGGGTTTTCCCACAGATATGCAGGCTCAATTTATAAGCGTTTTAACGCTTGCAGACGGCGTCAGCATTGTGAAAGAAACAATTTTTGAAAACAGATTTCAACACGTTGCGGAATTAAACAGGATGAATGCCGATATAGTGGTCTCAAACAATCAAGCCGTTATAAACGGCGTCAAGCAGCTAAAAGGAGCAAGGGTTATGGCAACGGATTTAAGAGCCAGTGCGAGCCTCGTTATAGCTGCTCTTGCGGCAGCAGGCTCAACCGAGATTTTAAGAATATACCATTTAGACAGGGGATATGAGAAGCTGGAACAAAAACTTTCAAGTCTCGGAGCAAATATAAGGAGAGAAAAGGCATGATAACAATAGCTTTGCCGAAGGGCAGATTGATGGAAGAAACAATTAATCTTTTTAACTCAAAAGGGCTTAACATAGAAATTCCGAAAAATACGAGGAAACTGTTTTTTTATGATAACGATAACAAATACAGATTTTTGATAGTCAGAGCACAGGATGTTGCAACATACGTTGAGCATAACGCAGCGGATTTGGGTATTGCGGGCTTGGATGTTTTAAAAGAGCATAAAAATGACGTATTTGAGCTTATGGATTTAAATATAGGTTACTGCAAAATGGTTGTTGCGGGAAACGATAAAAATTGTTTCGGCAAAAAAAACGGCGGTGTTAGGGTGGCTACAAAGTTTGTCAACATAGCCAAAGACTATTTTTTGAGCAAGGATATAAACGCCGAGGTTATAAAGTTATACGGCTCGATTGAGCTTGCCCCTATTTTAGGCATTGCGGACTGCATTGTAGATATAGTTTCAACCGGACGAACGCTTAAAGAAAACGGACTTGCCGTAATTGAAGAAATTTTCGAATCTACGGCAATGTTGATTGCCAATAAAACATCTTTTTACACAAACAATACGGATATAAAGAAGTTGTTGGAAACCGTGGGATGAAAGAAAAAATTATAGACATACTTGAATTTTACAAAGAAATAGGCGTTGAGTACGTTAGAAAATTAAACATAACCGATAAAAAAAGTTTGTTGGACGAAATGTCGAACAGAGTGGCTTTATGTAAGAGGTGCGAACTGAGCAAAACACGCACAAATCCTGTTTTCGGAGACGGCAACATAAGTGCCGAGGTTATGTTTGTCGGAGAGGCGCCAGGTAAAGACGAGGATTTGCAGGGCAAGCCGTTTGTCGGGCGAGCCGGGAAGCTGTTTAACGAAATCCTTAAAGATATAGGCTTAAAGAGAGAGGATGTCTATATAGCAAACTGCTTAAAGTGCAGACCTCCCGCAAATAGAGACCCAAAGCCCGAGGAACTTATTGCCTGCTTTGACTATCTGAAAGAACAGATAAAAATTATAAAGCCGAAGGTTATAGGAACTCTCGGCAGGTACTCCACCTATCAATTGACATCTCAAAAAGGAGCCTTAGGCACACTTAGAGGAAGAGTCTTTTCATACGGTAGTATTAAGGTTGTTCCTCTCTACCACCCGGCATACCTGTTGAGAAACCCGAACGCCATAGATATTTTCACAAACGATTTAAAAATGATTAAAGAGCTTGCAGAAAAGTGATGAAGAAAATTGCAATTTTTAGCTTGTTTTTTTTGTTTGTATGGGTTTTCAACTCATTTGCCGCTTTGAGAGTTGGGTATTTATCGCCTTCAAGCTCCGCTTTTGAAACATTTAGCAGCTCTTTTTTAAACGGACTGTATTTGGGATTATCAAAAGATGAAACGGTTGTTATTCAGGATAGCTCTCAAGGTGTGAATAAAGCTTTGGAAAATTTGTACCTTATGGGCGCCGACGTTGTGATAGGACCATTTGAGGCAGCTTCAGTCAAAATAGCCCAAACTAAGATTTGCTCAAGCGGGATAGTGACCATACTTCCCTTTGCCAAAGCGGATTACTCCTGCCCGAATCTGTTTAGCTATACCTACAATCCGATATCTGCGGCATTGGAACTTGCGAAGTTTTTATCATCCGACAATTTGGGTAAAACCCTTGTTCTTTATGCTTACGATAACCTCGATATAGCAAAAAAGGACGCCTTCTTGGAAGGACTGCAGCCCGGTAATGCTCAAATTGAGGTTAAAGGATTTCAAAAATCAAACTCCTACGATGAGTATATAAAGTCCCTTTTCGGTGTTTGGAAAATTAAACATAGAAGTTCGTTGACAAATCAACCCGTTTACAAGCACACCTTAAAAATAGACACGATTGTTATATTTGCACCGCAAAGTGATTTTGTTAATATAGCCAACCTTCTCGATTACTACGGAATATTGGTCAAAGCGATATATTCAACTGATATTGTGATAAATGACAACTTGCTGTCTCTAAGTAAAATAATATTAAAGAGGTTAAGATTTATCACGCCCTACTATTTATGCTCGGAAGATGGTGCAAACACCGATTTTGTTAAACAGTACGACATAGAATATCAGAAAGACCCCAACTTTATGTCGGCTCTGGGATACGACATAGGAAGGCTGTTGAGAGGTGCCAACAGGGTATCGGTGCAATCAAAACTAAAGGAAACAGCCGATTTTGACGGATTAATCGGCACGTTGCTGTTTTTTGACGATAACGGAAACGGATTTATAAACTACAAACTTTTAAATTATGAGGATATAAAAAAATGCAAAGCGGTGATTTTAAACAGATAGACGTCCACCTGCAAAAAAATTATACGGTGATTGTAGGCAAAGACATAACAGACAAGCTTAAAGAGTTTGTTGATTTAAAACAGACTGTTGCCGTGACAGACAGCAATGTTTATGCTCTATACGGAGAATTGATAAAAGAAATTTTAACTGAACCGGACAACCTTTTTAGCTTCAAAGCCGGTGAGGAGAGTAAAAATTACAAAACGCTGCACTCCATATACGACTTTTTAATTGATAAAAGGGCAGACAGATACACATATCTGTTGGCTTTTGGCGGAGGGGTGGTCGGAGACGTTGGCGCTTATGCAGCAAGCACCTATATGCGCGGCATTCCTCTTATACATATACCGACTTCACTTCTGGCAATGACGGATAGTTCAATCGGAGGCAAAACAGCCATAAATTACGGCGGGTTTAAAAATATTGTCGGCAGTTTTTACCAGCCGGAGCTTGTTTTGTGTGATGTACGGTTTTTAAACACACTGAATAGGCGGGAGTTTAATTCGGCTCTGGCTGAAGTAGTTAAATACGGAATAATTAGAGATAAATCCCTGTTTTCATTTATGGAAACAAACAAGGAAAAGATAAAAAACAGAGATGAAGACACACTTATTGAGCTTGTTTTAAAAAGCATACAAAACAAAGTTGAGATAGTTGAAGAAGACGAAAAAGAAAAGGGAAACAGGGCTTTATTGAACTTCGGACATACACTTGCGCACGCCGTAGAAAGTGCCACAGAGTACAAAAAATACCTTCACGGCGAAGCCGTAAGTATAGGAGAGGTTTTTGCGGTAAACCTATCTTTTAAACTTGGCTTGACGCAGAAAGAGACTCTCAATCGCATAATAGACATACTATCGTTTTTTGAGCTGCCCGTATTATTAAAAGATGATATTGAAACAGACTTTTTGTATAAAATTATCGAAAAAGACAAAAAAAACAGAAGCGGCAGGCTGCGCTTTATTTTGACAAAGGGTATAGGCTCGTCTATAATCGCGGAGGATTTAAACAAATCTCAAATAACGGGTGCAATTGATGAAATCAAAGAAAAATGAAGCATTGATTAGAAAAATAGAAAAGTATTACAAAGAAAATATCGGCAGAAGCTTATATTTCTACCCTTTGGCGGTTTTGTATTATAAACAAAACGAAAAAGATAAAGCTTATCAGATTTTATTGGAAGGGCTGCAGCACTACCCGAGATACGTTCTTGCGCTTGTAAAGATAGCCGAAATTCTCATTGAAGACAACAAATACGAAGCAGCTTTGGCATATCTGGAAACGGCAACCAGCATACAAAAATATAATACGAAGGCTTTGAGATACCTTGCGCTTACTTATGAAAAACTCTCAAGATACGAAGATGCCCTTGAGGTTTATAAAAAAATACTTTCAATAGATTACAACGACGAAAATGCCAAGTCGAAAATTGTCGAACTTGCTCCTATGGTTAAGCCGGACGTTGACAATATAGACAGCTTGATTGAGGAGACGGAAAAGAACCTTGAAGCGGATGAAAAATCCTCAAACGGCAGTGAATCTTTAATTGAAGAAAAAATGTCCGACCCGGACGATTTATTGAAAAATAACGCCGCACAAGAGGTAAATATAGAGAATATACCCGAAATAGATTTAGAAGACGAATCTTCTGCAAACTCCGAGCAAGAGGAAGAACCGGCAAGCGTAACATTGGCAAGGTTATATGAAAAACAGGGCTACATTGATGATGCCATAGAGGTTTATAAAAAATTACTTGAGAAAGAGCCTGACAATATGGAAGTTCAAGAAGCCCTAACGAGACTGCAAAACGCAAAAACTGAAAAATAATAAAAAGAGGTTGATATATAAAAATCGTATAAGATTTAATCATTTAAAAAGTTATCGTTTTGCGTGTATTATATAAAGAATAGAAAAAATTACAAATCTGCAGGTCTATAAACTGCTTTATTGACGCTCGAATCCTACTTAAAGGCTCAAAAAGAGAAAGCCCTCTTCTTGAGATTGAAGAGGGCTTTTAAAAACTATCCTTGTTCTTCCAAGTATTTACCGATTGATTCAGCCGCTTTCTTACCGGCACCTACGGCAAGTATAACCGTTGCAGCTCCAGTAACTATATCTCCGCCTGCCCATACTTTAGGATGGGTTGTATGTCCCGTTTCTTCATCCGCTACAAAATAGCCCCATTTATTTGTTTCAACACCTGTTGCACTCCTTGCAACTATCGGGTTTGCGCTCTGTCCTATCGCTATAATGACATTATCAACATCCAACACAAAGTTTGAGCCTTCTATCGGTATGGGTCTTCTTCTGCCGGATTCATCGGGTTCTCCCAACTCCATTCTCAGACATTCCAGCCCCTTTACATTGCCGTTTTCATCTCCAATGACCCTTACTGGGTTTGTCAAGAGTTCAAACTGTATTCCTTCGGCTTCTGCGTGTTCTATCTCTTCTGCCCTTGCCGGAATTTCAGTTCTGCTTCTTCTATAAACAATAATGGCATCCTCTGCGCCCAATCTCTTTGCCGTTCTGACAGCGTCCATAGCAACATTGCCGCCGCCTATAACAGCAACCCTTTTTCCAACGTTTATAGGTGTGTCATACTTTGGAAAATCGAACGCTCTCATTAGATTTGACCTGGTCAAAAACTCACTTGCGGAGTAAACTCCGTTTAAATTTTCACCCGGTATGCCCATAAATCTCGGTGCACCGGCGCCGTTTCCTAAAAATACTGCATCATACTTGTCAATTAGAGAATCGACACTTTCCGTCAAACCTATAATGTAATTTGTTACTATTTTTACACCAAGCTCTTTTATTTTATTAATTTCGTAATCAACTATGGCTTTCGGCAGCCTGAACTCAGGAATTCCGTAAATCAACACTCCTCCCGGCTTATGAAGGGCTTCGTATATGGTCACATCATAACCGAGCTTCGCCAAGTCCGTAGCACAAGCCAATCCTGCAGGTCCTGAACCTACTATTGCAATCTTTTTAGGCTGTGAGGATTTTTGCGGTTTTTCGTCCCCGACTTTGTGTTCCCTTGCCCAGTCCGCAACGTATCTTTCAAGTCTTCCTATGGCTATCGGCTTACCTTTTTTATTCATTACGCATCTTTCTTCACACTGTTCCTCCTGCGGACAAACTCTTCCGCATACCGCAGGCAACCCGTTTGTTATCTTTATCTCTTTAAATGCACCTTCCAAATCCTCATCTATAACTTTGTCTATAAACTGAGGTATGTGAACATCAGCCGGACAACCCTCTATACAAGCAGCCGGTTTGCACTGCAAACATCTTTGAGCCTCTTCTATGGCGTCTTTAAGCGTATATCCCAAAGGTACTTCATCGAAATTTTTTACTCTCTTTTCAGGGGGCTGTTCTGGCATAGGAACTCTGTTTCTCTTAAATTTTTCCGCTGCTTTTATTCTCTCGGCCATTATACTCTACCCTCCTTTTGCAGTTTTGCTTTGTACGATTCCAAGGCGTCTTTTTCTTTCTCAACGTACTGTCTTTGTCTTCCCATAAACTCGTCAAAATCAACAAGACCCCCTACAAACTCAGGACCGTCAACACAGGCAAACTTGGTTTTACCGCCTACCGTCACTCTGCAAGCTCCGCACATTCCCGTTCCATCAACCATTATAGGGTTCAAAGACACTATTATATCGTTGCCCCTTCCATTTGCTACAGCCGTTTTTGTGCAGAATTTCATCATTATCGGAGGACCTATTGCCCAAATCTTTTTAATGTTTTCACCCTCTGTTTTGAGCATTTCGTCCAAAGGTTCTGTCACAAGCGCCTTTCTTCCGTAGCTTCCGTCGTCTGTAACCACTATCAATTCGTTGGAAGCCTCTCTAAGTTTATCTTCCATTATCAAAAGCTCTTTTGTTCTTGCTCCGATAACGGAGACAACATAGTTGCCCATCTCTTTCAATTTTCTGGCTATCGGATGAATCGGAGCTATACCTATTCCTCCTCCTATGATAACAACCTTTCCTCCAAAGTTTTCCAGTTCGGAAGCTGTGCCTAACGGACCGGCAAACGAGTAAAGCTCGTCGTTCTTTTCCATTAATGACAACTCCAGGGTGCTTTTCCCGACAACCTGAAATACTATCTGCACCCAGCCTTCTTCAGCAGACGAGTCTGCAATCGTTAGCGGAATCCTTTCGCCTGCGGGTTGTGTAATTAATACGATAAACTGGCCGGGTTGTGCCGCTTTGGCAACATACGGAGCATCTATAATGTAAGAAAAGACGCTCTCACTCCACCGTTCCTTCTCCAAAATTTTGTACATCAAATCCCCCTTTAAATATTAAATTTTGTTTTTATATAGCGACAGCTCGGTTTAAATTTACAAAATTCCGAGCCGTATAAATCTTTTATAATTACAAAACAATTTTCAACAGATTTTTTGGTGTTCTTCAAAATGCAAAACGCCCCTCAATTAATTGTCAAATTTAAAGTCCATAGTGCCCAAATATGAAGCAATCACAAGACTTTCCTGCTTTGCAGGCACATCTGATTTTTTAAATTTTATTATATACTCCCTTGCCCACCTGTGAGATTTTATAAGATAGAGCCACTGTTTTCTAAAACTATTCAAATCAACCTCTTTTACTGATACAGGCATAAAGGTGTGCGAATTTCTTACAAGATATACATTCCAAAAAGAATTTTTGTCTGCAAGATTGTTTATATCGTCATCGTCGGTATAAAACGCCACCCAAAATATGTCGTATTTGTCGTATTCTTTTAACACTTTTGAATATTTCTCATCTTTTTTTTGAACACTGCCGGCGTTTTGAGTATATTCTATGTACTGCTCCATAAGATTTTTATTAAAATGCGTAACCTTTACAATAGCAATAGTAGTGAAGTCTCTGTAGAGAATAGTCTTTTTTGTATGCTCGGCTAAATTTTCGGTAAAACTGTTTTTATAGCTTCTAAAACCCAAGCTGTGCAGCATAGAGCAGCTCGTTAAAAACATCATTAAAATGGCAATAGCAAATACTTTTTTCATTTTCTTCTCCGTTTCATATATCATATACACGCAAAACTTCCGCATCCTTTGCAGATATTAGAAACTTCTTTTTGTTTGCGTATAATGATTTAAACATAAAAACGCATACTCCAAAATAAGGGTTTCAGCTTAAAATTCCGCACGTTTCGATATACAAAAAGCAAATCATATACGAATGAATACAAACCCGTACCCTGTTTATTTAACTTTTTTATCTTTTCTATAAAATGCCCCTTATCCTTTCGATTCATCTATCTGCATCCATAAATTCGAATTTATCCAAACTGCCGGGATTATAAACCCGCCTATTTTCTTTGTCAAGATAATACTTAAAGAAACGTGGAACTTCAGGTTTATTTGATTGCCAATAATGTCAATTCGATATATATTTATCCGATTACAACAACAGCTTGCTGTATTTGTAATGCTGTCTTTTTAAGCCATATACATTTATCACAATAATGTAATTTATTTAACATAATTGTAAATATTAACTGTATGATAAAACTATAGATATGTATTTTATTTTGTTACAACAACATAGGAACAATATTTGCTTCTATTTTACTGGAAATCATTAAGAAGGAGGAGTGTATGAAAAAAGTTGAGGCTGTTATAAGACCCTTTCAGCTTGACGTAGTAAAAGAGGCTCTGCTTGAAATAGGAATAAAGGGAATGAGCGTTTCTGAGGTTAAGGGCTATGGAAGGCAGAAAGGACACACGGAAATTTACAGAGGCGCAGAATACGTGGTGGATTTCTTGCCTAAAATTAAGGTTGAGGTTGTTATAAAGGACGAGGATTTGGATAATGTTTTGGATGTGATAATAGACTCTGCAAAAACCGGTAAAATAGGGGATGGGAAAATTTTTGTAAGCAATATTGAAAAGGCTGTAAGAATTAGAACGGGCGAGGTTGACAATGAAGCTTTATAGAAAATCTTGCCTAATCGCATCTCTTTTAATTTTTGCACCGTCAATGTCGTTTGCAGGAACAAAATTTAACTCAGGCGATACAGCATGGCTTTTAACGGCAACTGCACTGGTTATGCTTATGACGCCTGCGGGGTTGGCTCTTTTTTACGGAGGTATGTCGAGAGGTAAAAACATACTCAACACAATAGGACTATCATTTGCTGCCTACGCTACGGTTAGTATTATGTGGGTAATCTGGGGTTTCAGTCTGTCTTTCGGAAAAGATATAAACGGCATAATCGGCTCAATGCAGTATCTGTTTATGTCAGGCATTGGGGTAAAAACACTTGTGGGGAGCATACCCACATTTGTATTTGCCTCTTTTCAGATGACATTTGCAGCCATAACCGTAGGCTTGATAAGCGGCAGTGTCGTTGAAAGACTAAAATTTTCATCTTGGATAGTGTTCACGGTTTTGTGGGTAACGTTTGTATATGCGCCCATTGCCCACTGGGTTTGGGGTGGGGGATGGCTGTCAAACTTAGGAGCTCTGGATTTTGCCGGCGGAACGGTTGTGCACATAAACGCTGGCGTTGCGGGTTTGGTATTTGCCCTGATGCTCGGCAAGAGAAGAGGTTTTAGAAAAATTGCCATGCCGCCTTCATCAATCGTTTTGACTGTTCTTGGTGCAGCTCTTCTGTGGTTCGGGTGGTTTGGATTTAATGCCGGAAGTGCGCTATCTGCAAACGGTTTATCGGGAGCTGCATTTTTATCGACAAACACGGCAGCGGCCATCGGTGCTGCAAGCTGGATGTTTGTTGATTGGCTGACGCACAAACACCCAACTATGCTCGGAGGGGCATCAGGGGCGGTAGCAGGTCTTGTTGCCGTAACTCCCGCTGCAGGATACGTGAATATTATAGGAGCTCTTGTAATAGGAGCCGTATCAGGCGTTTTGGGGTGGTTCGGTGCGAGTTATCTGAAATACAAATTTGATTATGACGATTCTCTTGATGCCTTCGGTGTACACGGACTTAACGGAATATGGGGAGCGCTTGCAACGGGCATATTTGCAGACCCGGCAATAGGCTCTGCAAAAGGTCTTTTATACGGAAATCCCCACCAGCTTTTTGTTCAGTTAATAGCCGTTTTGGCTACAATTACCTATTCGGCACTCGGTACATTTATTCTTGTTAAAATAACATCTGCCGTAACAAACGGGTTGAGGGTTAGTGACGAAGAAGAGTTGAAAGGTTTGGATATCTCTATTCATACGGAGAAAGGGTTTGAAATCTAACTTACAAAACAGGCTTGGGTTTTATAATCCAAGCCTGTTGCTTTCTCTATGTCCAAATTGTTAGAAAATCTTGAAGTTTTATACAGTTTGTGATAATTATTACCTAAAAGGTCGAATATGTTAATATTCAATCTTTTTTATAGCTATCCATTAAGAAAATAATCTATTGGAAGTTTTTTTAATGGTTATTATTTTTGAAGGGGAGGATATTTTGCTATGAAAAATATGTCTTTAAAGAAGTTGTTCCTGTTTTCGGTACTGATTGTTGCCGTTCTTTCTGTTTTGGGACTGTCAGTAAATTATGTTTATTCGATAAGAAACGCAAAGGATTCGGAGGTTTCTGCAAATATTAAAACACCGGTATTGATTTCTCTAAAAGATATTCAATTAAAAATGGCACTCATAAGCTCATATCTAAAAAGTGCCGCCTTATTGAGGGATAAAAGAGAAATCTCGATTGCAGATAAATATCTGCGTTCTGTAAAAAAAGATATATCATTTGTTGAATCCACAACAAAAAATCCACAAATTAAAGAAAAAGCAGCCGCAATAGAACGCCAAGTACAAACACTTTATAATTCAGGCAAAAAGGTTGCAGAAGCCTATATAAACTCTCAAAACGACAAAACACTGCAAAACCTTATTGATAAGTCAGATAAAGCCGTTTCCAAAGCATCGAATTCAATAGAAA
Organism: Desulfurellaceae bacterium; assembly: GCA_015493995.1. GTDB lineage: Bacteria > Campylobacterota_A > Desulfurellia > Desulfurellales > Hippeaceae > S144-51. The sequence continues at coordinate 10,568 of WGCD01000110.1, read as the reverse complement.
ATTTGGTAGCTTATCAACAAAAGATAATAGAAAACCTGCATACAGCCATATCCAAAAACAGCAAAAGCGTGCTTTATATTTCAACATTTTTCCAGTTGATTATTTTATTATTGATAATAGGCTTATACTTTGTTGTTTCTGCATACATTATAACACCTCTTATAAATGCCGTGAAAAAAACGGAATACCTTGCTCAAGGAGACTTAACCAAAAAGTTTGATGTTATAACCGGCAATGAAATAGGAATCTTAAAAAGCGGTATTAATAAAGTGATAGACGGTATTAGAAACATAATAACACAACTGATTTCAAATTCTGAACAGTTGGCAAAAGAGGCAACAACCCTATCCGCCACTGCCGTTGAAATCTCATCCACAACAGAAGAAACGACAAGAAATATGGAAGAGATGGCAAATGCGGTAAGTGACACCGTTGAAGCAATTGACGGAATAGCCCGTTCTTCCGAAAACGTTAATGCCCTTGCTTCCGAGGTAGGAGAGGTCAATCAGGTAATGATTGAAGATATAGAAAAAAGGCTGATTAGAATGAGAGAGAATGCGAAGCTCGCAAAAGAAGCAATAGAACAGATAAGCGAAGTTGGCGATGCATCCAAACAGATAGGTCAGATAGTAGGCGTTATAAACGAGATAGCAGACCAGACAAACCTGCTTGCTCTAAATGCTGCAATAGAGGCAGCAAGAGCAGGAGAAGCAGGACGTGGCTTTGCCGTTGTTGCAGATGAGGTTAGAAAACTGGCTGAAAAAACTCAGCACGCCACAGAAGATATTAAGAATATGATAACAAAAATGCAAAATGACACTCAGGTTGCCGTTGATAAAACTCAAAAAGCCGGCGATATGATTCTCGATGAGGAAACCAAAGCCAAAGAAGATAAAGAACATATAGAATCCGTTGTTGAAAAGGCATCGAGGGTAATTGACGAGTTAAACTCCACAAGCGCTGCAACCGAAGAGCTATCCTCAACTGTTGCCGAGATTGATATGCAGGTTAAAGAGGTGGTCGAAGCCGCCAAAGAAAATGCCAAAGCCATCGAAGATATAGCCAAAACATCCGATGAGGTCAAAGAGATGTCGGATAACGTTAAAAAATTGGTAGCGGTGTTTAAGATTTAGAGCGTTAAACGGAGTTTATTGCATCTGTTATTTGAGAGCAAAACTTCTCAAAAGAATACTCTTTAGCGGCAGTTAAGGCAAGGTTTTTTGCTTTTTTTATATCTTTTTGCGACATTTTTTCCATAGCCTCAAATAGGGATTGCTCATCATTTGCCTTTGCAAGTGTGCAAAACTCATCTTGAGCAGTCTCTTTAAGCATACCGACATCGGTAGTCACTACAGGCAAGCCAACAGACATAAATTCAAACATAACCCGAGCAATCGTCTCACTTGAGATACTCGATATAACGCCGATATCAAAAGCGCTCATAATATCAACAATATCTTTGCGCCTTTCGTTGATTATTATAACCCTTTCGTCTATACCGAGCAAGTAGGCTAATTTCATAAGCTCATCGGCTTTTTGAGCTTTTTCCTCACCGACAATCATCAGTTTTGAACTGTTTTTGATTTTTGAAAAAGCCTTGATAAGCACGCCGTATCCTTTAACTTCATCCAGCCTCCCTACGCTGCCAAACAGAATCTCGCCTTCTTTTATTTTGTAATACTCTCTGATTCTGTCTCTTCCGGTCTTGCTGAACTTAAAAATCGACTCATCTGCAAAACCTTTTATAACATACAAGCGCCCAACTTTTCTCTCATCAATATTATTGCGTAAAAAATCAGCCGGCAGAATAATCGTATCCACACAATTTCTCGGAGTCTTTAGTCTTTTATTTTCTCCGAATATCCTGACAAGCTTAAAATTAAAGCTCTTTTTTAACAGGCAGGAAAAAAAAGCTGCATCTCCTCTGATTGTTATAACAATATCGGGTTTAAACAATTTAAAAGTGGCAGAAAGGCTTTTAAATCCTATGAAACTTTTTAGGAAATTTTTATTTCTCAAACGCTCTATGTATATTTTCTCACCGTTGTGCTTTTTGTCTATATGGCTATCTTTCAGGCAAAACAGCTTGACGGTGTGTTTTTTGGCAAGTGCTTTGTATGCTCCGTATGCGTAGTGGGTTAGGGCGCTGTCCCACTCCTCATCCAACACAAAAGCTATATTCACTAATCTTTTTTCCTTGTTTTTTTCTCGAGCTCACCGGAAATTCCAAAACGCCTCGAAAGCTCCTTCAAAAGGCTTGTATGAGGTATGTCAAAATAGACCAAACCCACCAAAAGATGAAAAACTAAATCGGACGATTCGTATATTATCTCACTTTCGTCGCCGTCTTTCATCGCGATAATGGTTTCGCCGGCTTCTTCGGCTATTTTTTTAGCTATGACGTTTATGCCGCTTTTAAATAGTTTTGCCGTATAAGAGGCTTCGGGCAAATCTCTCTTTCTCGTTTTTAACAAAGCATAAAGTTGCGATAGTATATCCTCATCTTTTACACCGAAATCATAAATGACACCGTTAAAATTATCATCAATTACAGGCTGCACCTCTCTTGTTTGCCCTCTGTAAAACTCCCTGTAAAAACAACTTCTGTGGTTGGTGTGGCAAGCTGCTCCCTTTTGCTCAACCTTAATAAGCAGGGTATCTTCGTCGCAGTCATAAAAAATCTGTTTTACCTTCTGTGTATGACCGCTCGTTTCGCCCTTTTTCCATAATTGTTTTCTGCTTCTTGAGTAGTAATGGGCATACCCGCTTTCAAGCGTTTTTTTAACGGCTTCTTTATCGGCATACGCAACCATAAGCACTTGGTTATTGTAAAAATCCTGGACAACAACGGGTATCAACCCTTTTTCGTCAAATTGCAGAATACCCAGCAAATTCTCCATAGCATCTCCTTGTTTAAAACTAAAACAAGCCGTTACTTCAACATATCTTTTACAAATTCCGGCAGAGCAAAACAAGCCTTATGTATTTCGCTGTTGTAGTATCTCAACTTTAAATTCAATTTTTCATATCTTTGTTTGTCAAACATACCGGACGCCGCCTCGTTTTTGTATCCCAAGGCAAAATTCCACATTCCCGAGGGATAGGTCGGTATATACGCAAGGTAGCACTCCACCTTATCACCGAACGCCTTTCTCATATTGTTTATTGAACGCATCATCCATTTCGTGTCATAATAGGGATTCTCAGCTTGAGCTACAACAAAACCGCCTTCTCTCAACGCATTTCTTACATTAGCATAAAATTCACCGCTAAAAAGCCCTTCTGCAGGTCCGAACGGGTCTGTAGAATCTATTATGACTATGTCGTATGCCTCTTTTTTGCCCTTAACAAACTCTATTCCGTCACCTATAATCAGATTAACCTTTTCGCTGTCATATCCGCACCCGACAAATGGCATATGTTTCTTTGCGGCATCCACAACCATTTCGTCTATCTCAACCTCGGTGATGGAATTTAAGTAGGTGTGCTTTGCAAGTTCTCTAACCGTTCCTCCGTCTCCCCCGCCTATAACCAGCACATCCTTCGGGTCTTTGTGGGCAAACAGGGGCACGTTTGTTATCATCTCATGATAAACAAACTCGTCTCTCTGGGTCAGCATCACAAGTCCGTCAAGCAGCATAACTTTTCCGAAATCATACGTATCCAACACATCAAGCCTTTGAAATTTACTGAAGTTTGTTTCCAGTACCTCTTTAACTTTAAATGTAAAACCGCAATTTTCACTGTACTTTTCCGTAAACCAAAATTCAGGATTCATTACACCTCCATAAAAAAAGCACACAAAGGAAATTAACACCTTTGTGTGCCGCAATGGGTGAGAGCTTTTTACGGTGTTACTTGCCTTTTTCCGCCTTGAGCTTTTTGGCTATATCAACACCCATTTTAAACGCTTTTTCATTTAATTCCAAAAATGCCGGCGGCACTCTTTTCTCAACGGCTTTAAATATATTGTCCAAAGACATAATCTGAGTTAACTCACCTGTCATTCCGACAGAAAGGATGTTTGCCGTAATAACATTGCCGACCTCATATTTTGCAGTCCTGATTATTGGGTATTCATATACATCCCATTTTGCCCTATCCTCATCCGGTACCTCTACAAGCCCGCTGTCAACAAGAACTATGGCTCCGTCAAGCGTATCTCCTTTGTATAGGTTGTATGTCCTTTGGTCTAAGGCAAGGAAGAAATTGATATGCGTTGATTCTGCAAAATATATGGGTTCGTCGGATATAATAATATCCGCCTTTGTCGGACCTCCGCGCACCTGAGATGTGTATGTAGGCACCTGTGTTGCATATTTATTTTCAAAAAATATAGCGGCTTCGGCTATAATGGCTCCTGCCAACATATTACCTTGGCCACCAATCCCTGCGAATCTCAATTCATAGTGAAATGCCATAACCGCTCTCCTTACTCGTTTTGTGCTTTTTCAACTAATTCTTTATATGCCTGGGTGTACTCTTTCTTTGCGGTGTCTTCATAAAGAATACCTGTTACATACTTGCCCTTTAACTCCTCTTCGCTCATCTTTGCAGCTTTAGCCTTAGTTACCGTTCTTTCCTTTATCAAATCAACGAGCTTAACCGGGTCTCCGTATTTATTCCTTCTTCCCCACTGGATATGGCAGTTGCTGAGTGCGTCAATAACACTCATACCCTTGTGGGAGAGTCCTTTTTTAATGTAGTTTTTAAGAATCATCGGGTCTGCAACAGAACTTCTTGCCACGAACGTTGCACCGGCACCCTTTGCCAATTCCGCTATATCGAAATTCGGGTCAATGTTTCCTCTTGGCATAGTAGATGCTTTTGTTCCCGTAGGTGTTAAAGGAGAATACTGTCCGCCTGTCATTCCGTAAATCCAGTTATCAACGATAATAACAGTTAAGTCTATGTTTCTCCTGCAAGCGTGAATGAAGTGGTTTCCGCCGATAGCCGTTGAGTCTCCGTCGCCGGAAAAAACAATAACGTGCATATCGGGATGACACATTTTAATGGCAGTTGCTACAGGAACAGCTCTTCCGTGAAGCGTATGTATGGTGTGAAAATCAACATAACCCGTTGCACGTGAAGAACATCCTATTCCAGAAACCATCATTATATCGTCGTTTTGCCAGCCAAGCTCATCAATAGCAGTTATCATAGCCTTTAATATTGTTCCGTTTCCGCAACCCGGACACCAATATAAAGGCAATTTTTCCATTCTTAAATACTTGGAATAATCGGTAGCCATTACAGTACCTCCTTCATTTTGTCTAATATCTGCTGAGGTCTAATCGGAACACCGGCTGCCTGAAGTACGGTTGAAATCTCAATATTGCCCTTAGTTGCTCTCTCAACCTCATAAAGCATCTGACCTAAGTTGATTTCGCTTACTATCATCTTATCAAAATTCTTTCCAATTTCGGCTACCTGCTTTTCAGGGAAGGGCCAAACCGTTATAGGTCTGAACATACCGGCTTTAATTCCAGCCTCTCTTGCTTCGTCAACCGCAACCCTCGCGGCTGCTGCATTTGTTCCGTATGCAAATATTACAAGCTGTGCATCGTCCATCTTGTAATATTCAAAACTCTCGATGTCTTTTATGTTGCCTGTAATCTTTGTAATCATTCTTTCTTCGTCAGCTTCAACGGCTTCTTTGTTAACCGTCGGAAAACCTGTTTTATCCTTATTTAATCCCGTCATATGGAATCTGTAGTCGTGAAAATTCTCTTTGTTCGGCAAAGGCGGAACCTCTCCGAATCTTTCCACATCGTAAGGATTGTACTCCTCAGGCGGAACGCTCGGCTGAGTTCTGTCTATAATTTCAAGTGTTGACGGGTCGGGAAGCTCAACTCTACCGTTTAAGTGAGCCAAAACCGCATCTGTTAGAATATAAACCGGTGTTCTGTATTTCTCCGCCATATTAAACGCCCTGATTGTCTCGGTATATGTTTCAAGCAGTGTTTCGGGTGCAACGGCTATAATCATATGGTCTCCGTGCGTTCCCCACCTTGCCTGCATCAAATCTGCCTGTGATACCCTTGTCGGCAAACCTGTAGAAGGACCGCCCCTCATAACGTTAACAACAACTAAGGGCAACTCCATCATACAAGCCAATCCTATGGCTTCCTGTTTCAGGGAAATTCCCGGTCCGCTTGAAGCAGTCATAGACTTATATCCGGCATAGCTTGCTCCGACAGCAGCCATACACGAAGCTATCTCGTCTTCAAACTGCACAAAGACTCCGCCTACCTCGGGCATTCTTTTTGATAAATGCTCCGGGATTTCGGAAGACGGCGTTATAGGGTAGCCTGCGTAAAATCTGCATCCTGCAGCTATAGCAGCTTCGCTAACCAACTCGTTTCCATTCATTATTTGAGCTTTAGACATCAATCCCTCCTATTTAGACTTTGTAACTTGATTACCTTTACTATCCGTAAAGGTTAATTCTACGCCTACATCCACTACATCAATAGCAAAATGAGGGCATGCAACTTCACACAGCTTACACCTGATACAATCCTCTGGCCTTTGGACTTTACACATAGAGCCCGTCCACACATGCAAAGCCTCAACCAATTCCAAAACATTTTTCGGGCATACCTTTATACATATGCCGCAGGCTGTACACAAATCCTCGTTTACTACAACCGGAGCTTGTTCAACTGCCATATACCTACTCCTTTTACATAAAATTTAGGGGCTTTAAAAAAGCCCCCCGTTTATCAACATTTTACAAAGAATCGATTATTTCGTTAAATGTCCCGCTTGCTCTCATAGCCTTTGTTGTTTTATCCTCATCAGGTTTGTAATATCCGCCTATATCAACAGGTGAACCCTGTGTAGCAAGCAACTCTTTGTTTATTTTATCCTCGTTTTCTTCAAGTTTTTTGGCAACATCCGCAAACATATCTTTAATCTCTTTATCCTCATTCTGATTTGCCAAGGCTTTTGCCCAATACATAGCAAGATAGAAATGGCTTCCCCTGTTATCCAACTCTCCGACCTTTCTTGATGGCCACTTTCTGTTTTCCAAAAGCTCCTCTACGGCTTTATCCAAAGCATCTGCAAAAACCTTAACTTTTTTATTGCCATTTTTGGAGTAAATGTGCTCCAAAGATGCCCAAAGAGCCGTAAATTCGCCCAGAGAATCCCACCTTAAATGACCTTCTTCCAAAAGCTGTTGAATATGCTTCGGAGCTGAACCGCCTGCACCTGTCTCGAAGAGTCCGCCGCCGGCTAAAAGAGGAACAATTGACAACATTTTGGCACTTGTTCCAATCTCCATAATCGGGAACAAATCAGTTAAATAATCCCTGATTGCATTTCCAGAAACCGATATCGTATCCAGTCCTTTCCTGATTCTGTCAATAGAAAACTTCATAGCCTCAGGAGGCGCCATTATGTGAAATTCCAATCCTTCCGTATCGAACTCTTTCAGATATTTTTCAACCTTTTTAATCACATTTGCATCGTGAGCCCTGTTTTTATCCAACCAGAATACAGCGGGGTCTCCGGTTGCTCTTGCTCTGTTGACAGCAAGCTTAACCCAATCTTTGATAGCAATATCTTTTGCCTGAGTACCTCTCCATATGTCGCCTTTTTCAACATTGTGTTCCATCAAAACGTTACCGTCAGCATCCACAACCCTTATGGTTCCGTCATCGGGAGCTAAAAATGTCTTATCGTGAGAGCCGTACTCTTCGGCTTTCATAGCCATAAGTCCTACGTTTGATACGCTGCCCATAGTTGAGCGGTCGAAAGCGCCGTTTATTTTGCAGTCTTCTATAACCACCTGATACATAGTCGAATAACATCTATCAGGAATCATAGCATTTGTATCGTGAAGTTCGTTGTCAGGACCCCACATCTTACCTCCGTCCCTTATGACAACAGGCATTGATGCATCTATAATAATGTCGTTTGGCATATGCAAGTTTGTTATTCCCTTAGCGGAGTTAACCATAGCGAGTTTAGGATTTTTTTCATACACGGCGTTGATTGCGTCTTTAATCTCCTTCTGCTTATCCTCAGGCAGCTTTTTTATTTTGGCATAGACATCACTCAAACCGTTGTTGGTATTAACACCTATTTCGTCGAACAAATCTCCGTATTTATCAAAAACATCTTTAAAATAAACCCTGACGGCGTGTCCGAATATTGGCGGGTCGGAAACCTTCATCATCGTTGCCTTTAAGTGAAGAGACAGCAAAACATCGTCATCTTTTTTGGTCTCCTCAATCTGCTCTTCAAAAAAATTTCTTAAAGCCTTTACGCTCATAAATGTTGTATCGAACACCTCATCCTTCAATAGATGCAGTTTCTCTTTTAATACTGTTATATTGCCGTTTTTATCAACAAACTCAAACTTAACGTCGGTTTCTTTGTCCATTATAACAGACTGCTCGTTGCCGTAAAAATCATTTGCCGTCATATGAGAAACCCTTGTTTTTGAGTCCGGGTTCCACGGTTTTAGAGGCAGTCCCATAGATGTCGGATATTTTTTTGCAATTTTTTTAACGGCTGCCGGAGCTCTTCTGTCTGCATTTCCCTGTCTTAATACCGGATTAACAGCACTTCCCAAAACTTTCGAGTATTTTTCTTTTAAGGCTTTTTCTTCTTCCGTTTGAGGATTTTCAGGGTAATCTGGAATGTCATATCCCTTCTCTTGAAGCTCTTTAATCGCTGCCTGTAGCTGAGGAACAGAAGCGCTGATGTTGGGCAGTTTAATTATATTTGCCTCGGGCTTATTAACAAGCTCTCCGAGATAAGCCAAATCATCCGGCACTCTCTCTTCTTCTTTCAATCTTTCCGGAAACAGAGCCAAAATCCTTCCGGCAAGCGAAATATCCTTTGTTTCAATCTCTATATCTCCGTGTTTTAAGAAAGATTTTACAACCGGAAGCAAAGAGTGCGTGGCAAGCATCGGTGCTTCGTCTGTCTTTGTCCAAACAATTTTAGCAAATTTATCCATACAACACCTCTCAATAAAAAATTTTATTTTTGCTGGCAAAATTTCCTGCATTGTTCTATTTCGCCAACCTACAATTAACTTTTTAAGTTCACATTAAGAACTAATTCCTAAATCCTTTAAACATATATTCCTTGAGCAGGTATATATAAAATAGCCTTGTATGTCAAGGATTATTTAGTTTGAATGTATGTTTGCGTAATGAGCATTTGTGACGTTTTTAAAGTTAAATAAAAATGTATGGCTCAAGTAACAGCAAGCAGTTCTCTCTTTAAAAGGATAAAAAACAAAAAATACGTTGAAATCAGGTGCCTCTCAAAAAATTAAAAGCCTGGAAAATATCCTTTTCTTTATCCTCACTCCTCATTTATTTTAGAAATTCTTCCAAGCTAAGGATAGAAAAGTTTTTATGGTAAAGCCTTACTATTACTATGCTGCCGTTCAAGATTTTGTTTTTTCTGCAGTCTTTATATATTTTATCTCCAATTGGGTTAAGGCACCTTTTCCTGAGATTATTTTTAAAAACCCACACCGGCATCTATCACGACTATTTCGCTATAATTGCCAAACGAAAAAAGCTGCCCGGTGCATACGGTTTCGCTGATGCTATCCAAATGGTCAACGGCATTAGTTATTAGTTCTCCAACTATATAATTCAGGAATGTGCCACAAGTAATCCCCATAACGCAAATCTTTCAATTATTTTCTTGTGTCTTGTTCTCATAAAGAAAGAACCGAAGAATACTTAATACGGTTTGATAAAAAAGCGGAATTGAATTTATCAGTTTCAAAGAAAAATCGGACAGAAACTCTCTTTCGGATTCTGGATTTTGGATTTTGAATTATGGATTTTAAATTGTTTCATCCCTTTACAATAAAGCCGCTTAATTGCCTTTAATCCAACATCTAAAATCTAAAATTTATAATTTATTCTCGTAATTCCATTCCCAAGCCATATTGCTCTAAAAAAGAAATTCAAAGAAGACTTAATATGGCTCGAACCGAAAAGGAAAAAAGGATAGCCTGTTTAAGCCTTTTATCTTACGAAGTATATCTTACTTGTAAAAGGCTTGGTAATTCCCTTCAACCGAAGCCGTTTCATTAAGTTTTCAATAATAAAAACAAGGCGGAGCAAATCGAACGTGTTGTTCTTACAGAGCTAACGGCTCGATAAAAACGGAAATAGTGCAACAAAATGGAGGTGTGAGATGAGGTTTGAAAAAGGTTTTTGTCGTAATTCCCTTCAGAAACGGAAATAGTGCAACGAATCATGTTAAAAAACCAGAGGCGGATTTGGGGGATCCGCCCTGTCGTAATTCCCTTCAGAAACGGAAATAGTGCAACCGGATAAATTTGAAGGGTCATTTGGGAAATATTTAGATGATTTGTCGTAATTCCCTTCAGAAACGGAAATAGTGCAACTGATGTAGATCCAGATGTAGATCCAGAAGAAGTGGAGAAATGGGTCGTAATTCCCTTCAGAAACGGAAATAGTGCAACAAAATCTTATCCTCCGTAACGTTTTTTAATGAACAGATAAGTCGTAATTCCCTTCAGAAACGGAAATAGTGCAACTTAAATCTGACAAATGGATTAT
>WGCD01000109.1 GCA_015493995.1 Desulfurellaceae bacterium | reverse complement strand
GTTGGTGCTAAGCATAATTTTTGCTCAATTGATGCTGAAAATTTAACCTTGTTTTTTAAAAAATTACACTTATATTCGAGCATATAATTCCAGGAAGTCTTTTGTTTTAATATTTTAAATTATAACCTATCTGACTATATTAGTCCTTGCAAAGATGTTGTTTTTCTGATATTTGATAGGTTGTATTTGAAAAATTGAGGAGATAATTATGCCTTTTGCGCACCTGCATAACCACTCGGAGTACAGCCTGCTCGATGGAGCAAGCAAGCTCAAAAATATGATAAACAAAGCCAAAACGTCCGATATGCCCTGTGTGGCTCTCACTGACCACGGCAATATGTTTGGAGCCATAGATTTCTATAAAACAGCCAAAGCAGCAGGCATAAAGCCCATTATCGGTCTTGAGGGATATATATCTCCCACAACGCGGTTTGACAAAGAAACAAAGGGCAACTATCACATAACACTGCTTGCACAAAACGAGGAAGGCTATAAGAACCTTATGAAGCTCACCACATTTTCATACACAGAGGGTTTTTACTACAAACCGAGAATTGACAAGGAGCTTTTAAGGGAACACTCAAAGGGCATAATAGCGGGAAGTGCCTGTTTACACGGTGAGATACAGATAAACCTTCTAAACGGCGACTATGATGCAGCCAAAAGGGCTGTGTTGGAATACAAAGAGATATTCGGAAAAGATAATTTCTTTATGGAGATTATGAGACACGGTCTTGACGACCAGAAAAAAATAGACAGCGATATAATAAGATTGGCAAACGAAACAGATACCCTGCTTGTTGCAACTAACGACTGCCACTATCTAAACAAAGAGGATGCCGTAGCCCAAGACGCCCTCTTGTGCATTCAGACAAACCATCTGATGGAAGAAGAAAACAGGATGAAGATGGGCACACACGAATTTTATTTTAAAACAGAAGAGGAGATGCTCTCTGTTTTCAGTGATCACCCTGAGTTTGTTTCAAATTCACAGTTGATAGCAGACAGGTGCAGTGTGGAGCTTGAGCTTGGAAAACTCTCACCGCCCCACTTTAAAACACCCAACGGCATAAGTGAATTTGACTACTTGAAAGAGCTGTCCTATGAGGGATTAGAGAAAAAAACAGCAGGTTTTGATGATAAAAAAAGAGAGCTGTATAAAGAAAGACTGGAGCTTGAGCTTAGCATAATAAAGCAGATGGGATTTTCAGGATATTTTCTCATTGTTTGGGATTTTATCAACTATGCAAAGACAAGAAAGATACCGGTAGGTCCGGGAAGAGGTTCTGCAGCGGGCAGTCTTGTTTCATACTGCCTCGGCATAACCGATATAGACCCCATTGAATATAAGCTGCTCTTTGAGCGCTTTTTAAATCCAGAGCGCATAACGATGCCGGATATAGATGTGGACTTCTGCGTTGAAAGAAGGGATGAGGTTATTAATTACGTCAAGGAAAAATACGGCAAGTACAACGTTGCCCAGGTTATAACATTCGGTACTATGGCAGCCAAAGCTGTTGTGAGGGATGTTGCGAGGGTTTTGGGTTTTCCATACAAAGAGGCTGATAGAATTGCCAAGATGATACCGGATAAGGACAATCTAAAAGAGGCAATAAAAGACAACCCGCAGCTGAAAGATGAGATAGATAAGAACGAGAAGGTAAAAGAGCTGTTTACCATATCAAAAACGCTTGAGGGTGTGAAACGCCACGCATCAACCCACGCAGCAGGCGTTGTTATTTCAGAAAACCCGATATATGAGCGATGCCCTATCTATAAACCGGCAGGTGAAGAGGCTTATGTCAGCCAGTTTTCCAAGGAGTATCTCGAAGATGTAGGCTTAATCAAGTTTGACTTCTTGGGATTAAGAAACCTGACCGTCATAGACATAACTGTAAAACTCATCGGCAATAACTTTGACATATCAAAGATTCCCCTTGATGATGAAGAAACATACAAGCTTTTGCAAAGAGGGGATACGCTTGGTGTATTTCAGCTTGAATCACAAGGAATGCAAAGGCTCATTACTGATTTAAAACCGACCTGCTTTGAGGATTTAATAGCCCTTGTGGCTTTGTACAGACCGGGACCTTTGGGAAGCGGTATGGTCAGTGATTTCATAGAAAGAAAGCACGGAAAAAAGAAGATTGAATACCCCCTGCCTGAACTTGAGGGTATTTTAAAAGAAACATACGGCATAATCCTCTATCAGGAACAGGTTATGCAGATAGCAAGCAAGTTGGCAGGATATACGCTTGGTGAGGCTGATATACTGCGAAGGGCTATGGGCAAAAAGAAGATAGAGGTAATGGAAGAACAAAGAGCATCATTCATTCAAAGAAGCGTGGAGAATAATATAGACAAACAGAAAGCAGAGCATATATTTGATTTGATAGCAAAGTTTGCCGAATACGGCTTCAATAAATCACACTCCGCCGCCTATGCCTATATTGCTTATCAGACGGCTTACTTGAAGGCGCACTACAAGGAATATTTTTTAAGTGCACTTTTGACAAGTGAAAAAAACAACACCGATAAAATCGCAAAATATATAGAGGAGTGCAACAGGCTTAAAATAACCGTTCTGCCGCCGGATATCAATGACAGCTATCAGGATTTTGCCGTTGCCAAAAATGGGAATAAAAAGGTTATCAGGTTCGGATTCGGCGCTATAAAAAACGTCGGCAGTGCTGCAATAGAAAACATTATAAAAACAAGAGAAAGCGGTCGATTTGACTCAATATTTGATTTTCTAAAGAGGGTTGATACAAGAAAAGTCAACAAGAAAGTTATGGAAAGCCTGATTAAAAGCGGGTGTTTTGACTCCTTACATAAAAACAGAGCAAGTCTTTTGGCGTCGTTTGAAAATCTGCTTGAATGGGCAAACAAAAAAGAAAGCAAACCGAAAAATATGCAATCGCTTTTTGGCGGCTCCGAGGCTGAAAAAGAAAACACGCCCAAACTCGTTGATGCACAGGAGATGAAAGAGGCGGATGTATTAAAGTATGAAAAAGAGCTTTTAGGCTTTTTTATAAGCGCAAATCCGTTAAATAAATACAAAAGCATCATAGAAAGCATTGCGACAGCTACAAGTGAAAATTTATCAAAAACAGGTTCAAGCGGTGTTGTTCTAGCAGGAATTCCAATAGCTGTCAGAAAAACAAAGACAAAAAGAAAAGAAACTATGGCATTCGTTAAATTTATGGACTCAAAAGGCACCTTTGAAGCAACCCTGTTTCCCAAGCTGTATGAACAAAAAAAAGAGCTTGTAGAAAGCGATAAACTGCTTATTTTAATGGGAAACGTGGATACAACCACAGAAAGGCCGAGCGTAATCATTCAGAATTTGTTTAGTGTTGAAAAACTGGAGCAGTATGTCAAAGAGGTTGAATTGATATTTGACAATTCAAGGATTCAAGAAATTGCAAAGATTAAAAACATAGTTTCAATACACAAAGGAGATAAGCCCCTGTTTATCAGATTTAAAAACGGCGATACAATATACACAATCCAAACAATGCTGAGCGTCGGCATAAATCAAATTCTTTTAAACACGCTTAACAATCTGAATATTGCAATAAGATTAATTTTCTCAAGGGAGTTTTAATGAAAAAAATACTGGTTACGGGAACTGCGGGTTTTATAGGGTTTCATCTTGTTAAAAAACTGACTGCCCTCGGATACGATGTTGTCGGCATTGACATCATAAATGACTACTACGACATAAATTTAAAATACGGAAGACTCAAGGAATCAGGCATAAAAAAAGAAGAGATTGAGTACAACAAACCTATTGTTTCCGATAGGTATGAAAATTATAAGTTTATAAAACTGGATTTAACGGATAAGGATAATCTGTTCGCAGTTTTTAAAAACAGCGGTTTTGACGTGGTTTGTCATCTTGCTGCTCAAGCCGGAGTCAGATACTCGCTTGAAAATCCATATTCCTACATAGACAGCAATATTTACGGTTTTTTAAACATACTTGAGGCTTGCAAACAGTTTGATATTAAAAACCTATCCTTTGCCAGTTCATCAAGCGTTTACGGACTAAACAAAAAGCAGCCCTTTTCAGAACACGACTGCACAAGCCATCCAATAAGCCTGTATGCTGCTACAAAAAAGTCCAACGAGCTTATGGCTCACACATACGCCCATCTGTTCGGTTTAAAGGTCACGGGGTTGAGGTTTTTTACCGTATATGGACCGTGGGGCAGACCCGATATGGCGTTGTTTAAATTCGTAAAGAACATATTGGAAGATAAACCTATAGATGTCTATAACTACGGAAAGATGCAGAGGGATTTCACATATATCGACGACATAATCGAAGGGGTTGTTCAAACCATTAAAAAACCTGCCGAAAAAAACGATAATTTTGACTGTGAAAACCCGGATGCGGCAGGCTCTCCTGCTGCTTATAGGATATACAACATAGGCAACAACGCCCCGGTGGGTCTGATGGAGTTTATTGAGGCTATCGAGGAAATTTTGGGTAAAAAAGCAAACAAAAATTTGCTGCCTATGCAGCCCGGCGATGTGGCAAGCACATACGCCGATGTTTCTGATTTGGTAAGGGATTTTAACTATAAACCCGCAACTCCTCTTAAACTGGGAGTTAAAAATTTTGTAGATTGGTTTAGAGATTTTTATGGGATTTAATAATACTTGACAAAGAATTATTTTTGCATTAAAGTTTACTTTAATTTTATGTTGGGAGGTGTTGTATGAAAAGGTTTTTACACATCTTGGCTGTAGCAGTTGTATCGTTTATGTTCTTGTCATCCAGTAGTTTTGCAAAAGAGGTTAAGGTTGGTGTTGTTTGGCCAATGACAGGCTTGGTAGCTGCATTCGGTCAAAGCGCTTGGAAGGGTGCAAAGGTGGCTCAATCTATGGAGCCAAAGGCAAAAGACGGCTCAAACATTCATCTTATACTACTTGACAACAAGGGTATGAAAGTTCAAACAGCTAATGCCGTAAGTAAACTAATCACGGAAGATCACGTTAAGGCTGTTATCGGAGCTATCACAAGCTCAAACACAATGGCAGGTGCTCCTATTGCAGAAAGAAACAAGACTCCTATGCTTACATCGTCGGCAACAAACCCGCTTGTAACAAAAGGCAAAAAATATGTCTCAAGGGTTTGTTTCATCGACCCGTTCCAGGGTTTAGTTGCTGCAAAATACGTATGGAATACGCTTAAAGCAAAAACAGCGGCTGTTATGATTGAAAGAGACCAGGATTATTCGGTTGGTTTGGCTCACGCTTTCATTAAGGCATACAAAAAACTCGGCGGAAAAATAGTTTCAACAAATTTCTTCCAGTCAACAGACCAGGATTACTCCGCACAGATTTCCACAATCAAAAGCAAAAATCCTCAGGTTATTTATATGCCTTCTTACTATCAGGAAATTTCACTGTTTGCCCGCCAGGCAAGACAGTACGGACTCAATCAGGTTATAATGGCAGGAGACGGTGCAGAGGCTGAAGCTCTGTTAAAGATTGGCGGAAAAGCAGTTAACGGCGTTACATTCACGACACACTTTGACCCGCACGCTGCAGCTACTCCTTTGGCAAAGAAATTCCTGAAACTTTACTACAAGAAATACAAAGGACAGCCTGATGCTATGGCAGCTTTGGGTGCTGACGCTTATTTCGTACTAGTACACGCTATTAACGAAGCCGGCGGACACAAAGCCACGCCTCAAAAAATCAATTACTACATAAGACACACAAAGGATTTCAAAGGTGTAACAGGTGTTATTACAATCGACCCGAAAACAGGCAACGCTATAAAGAGTGCCGTAGTTAGAAAGGTTGAAAACGGAAAATTCGTATATGTCACAACAGTCAATCCGTAAAGATGACTCTACTAAGGCGAAAGGGGACCCCCTTTCGCTTCTTTCTAAAAAAATATATAAAAAAAGAGAGAGAAAATGAATTCTACAATACTACTTCAACAGTTGGTTAACGGTATATCATTGGGCAGTTTGTACGGACTTGTCGCTATAGGATATACGATGGTTTACGGCGTCATAAGACTTATCAACTTTGCTCACGGCGATATAATGATGGTCGGAATGTATTTTGCGTTCACAGGAGTAGCAATGATGTTTCTTCCTTGGTGGGCGGCATTCTTACTGTCTATGATAGCTACGGCTTTTTTGGGTGTGCTTGTCGATAGAATGGCGTACAAACCACTTAGAAACGCAAGTAGAATTTCTGCTTTAATAACGGCAATAGGTGTTTCTTTCTTTTTGGAAAACCTGTTTCTCGTTGTTTATGGTGGTGTTCCCAAAGCATTCCCGGTTCCCGAACTGTTTGGCGGAGCAATCAACATTCACGGGGTTATTTTCCCAAACATAGCCATTATAACACCTATAGTTGCTATAGTGTTTTTGCTTATGCTTCTTTTTATTTTACACAAAACAAAATACGGTATGGCAATGAGGGCTCTGTCATTTGATATGGAAACCGTGAGGATAATGGGTGTAAATGTCGATATGATAATCTCCTTAGTTTTTGCCATAGGCTCGTTTTTGGCTGCATTGGGAGGAATTTTCTGGGCTATGAGGTATCCCGCAATTAATCCTTTAATCGGAATAATGCCGGGGTTGAAGGCATTTGCTGCGGCTGTTTTGGGCGGTATTGGTTCTGTAACCGGAGCTGCGTTGGGAGGATTCATAATTGGAATAGCGGAAATATTTATCGTTGCCATATTTCCTCCTTTGGCAGGATACAAAGACGCCTTTGCATTTCTGTTTCTAATATTCGTGCTTCTATTCAAACCGACAGGAATAATGGGCGAAGATTTAGATAGGGGGCGTTTCTAAACAATGAGCAGAAATAATATTTTAACTATACTATCGATTATATTTATTTTCCTGTTTATATGGTATGGCAGCCACCATTTTAACCCCTATACAATGAAAATCTGGGAAGAGGTCGGCATTTTTTTGATGCTGGGAGCAAGCTACAATCTCATCAACGGTGTTGCAGGGCAGTTTTCTTTGGAGCCGAACGGGTTTGTTGCAATAGGAGCTTATGTGGCTGCTATTTTAACACTGACACCGGCTCAAAAAGGAGCTATGTTTATAATTACACCAATGGTTCCCTGGCTTCAAAACCTCCATATGTCGTTTTTTCCGGCTCTAATCATAGCCGGCTTGGTGACGGCTTTTGTCGGTTTCTTGCTCGGATTTCCCGTATTCAGGGTTAGAGGCGACTATCTTGCCATAGTTACCTTAGGATTCGGTTTGACAATCAGGGTTGTTGCAAACAACACAATTTCCATTACAAACGGTGCTTTAGGATTGAAGGGAATAGCAAACTACACAAATATCTGGTGGTGCTGGGGATGGGCTGTTTTTGCCATGGTTGTGATTATGAGAATAGTCAACTCCGAATTCGGAAGAGCAATGAAGGCAATTAGAGACGACGAAGAT
>WGCD01000108.1 GCA_015493995.1 Desulfurellaceae bacterium | reverse complement strand
TTTGTTCTCTTCCAAATACTTTTGTCTTTCTTCTTTAAGTATTTTCTCAACCATACCCTTGAATTCCTCTGCCAATTGTGTAAAAATCAAATCGTTCATGTTTTTTCCTCCTTTGAAGGTTTTTATTTTCTTTCAAAGAGGGGTTATAACATATAACCCCTCTTTCCTTTAAAGGGGTGACACAATTTATTTTACACTACCATAAGATAATCTTCATCTAAAAGTATTTGGTCATAAAACGTGAACAGTAAAGCAGGGATAGTTGGTTTTTTAAGTTAAAAGTTTTGCATTCTTGCCATTCTCAATTTTAACAAAAATCACACCGTGTTTTATAAATAACAGTTTAGGAGGTTTAAAGGCTATGAAGTTTAAAGGTAAAGGTGCGGTGTATTTGGTAATTCTCGGTCTTTTTCTATTTTTTGGTATGCACTCTGCCTACGCATCTAATCAGTGTGGGACACAGAAATGGAGATTTCAAACAGGCAATGGTATAATTTCCTCCCCAGCCATAGGACCAGACGGGACAATATATGTGGGATCAGGGGACGGCTTCCTCTACGCAATCGATAACGGGACACTGAAATGGAAATTCGAAACAAACAATTCGATAATCTCCTCCACAGCCATAGGACCAGACGGAACAATATATGTTGGCTCATATGATCACTACCTTTACGCCATAATTGACAATGGTACAAATGGTGTATTAAAGTGGAGTTGTAAAACTGGTGGCGCAATCGAATCTTCCCCAGCCATAGGACCAGACGGAACAATATATGTTGGATCTGAAGATAATTACCTTTATGCCATAAATCCTGATGGAACATTGAAATGGAGCTATAAAACAGGTGGTTACGTACTCTCCTCCCCGGCCATAGGACCAGACGGAACAATATATGTGGGCTCTGAAGATAATTACCTTTATGCCATAAATCCTGGTGGAACATTGAAATGGAAGTATAAAACAGGAAACTGGGTAGACTCCTCCCCAGCCATAGGCTCAGACGGAACAATATACGTGGGTTCATATGATGATAATCTCTCAGCTATAATTGACAATGGTACAAAAGGTGTATTAAAGTGGAGCTATAAAACAGGCGATTATGTACGCTCCTCCCCAGCCATAGGACCTGATGGAACAATTTATGTAGGTTCTAGTGATACCTACCTCTATGCCATCAACTCAGACTCTCACGGTCCTGCTAACTCTCCCTGGCCTATGTTCCACCATGACTTAATGCATATCGGAAGGGCAGGAGTGAAGGTTATAGGCTATCCAACCAACAGGCTCATAGAGCTATCAGCGGACAATGCAACAATAGACAACGCCTCTGCCTCTTCTATGACACAACCCTCCAATGCGCCGCCCGGAGTTAATGTGAAAAACAAGATAGGGCTATATCTAACTCTTGCTCATAATGCAGACTCAACCCGCATAACCATCTCACACATACCAACACTAAGCAATATGGTATTTTACAAATATGTCAACTCCACCTTCATAGACCTAATAGACAATCAATCCTGCGGCAACTGTAACTTCACTCGCACAGACAACCAAACCACCCATACAACAACCATCTCATTCACACTTACAGACGGTGGAGTCCTTGATGCAGATGGAACAGTAAACGGCACAATCCAAGACCCGGTAGTTATAGGAACCACAAATGAGCCCCCCATAATAGACTCTTTCACCGCCACGCCGATGGAGGGTGTTTCTCCTTTAAAGGTCACCTTTGTATGTAAGGCGCACGACCCAGATGGTTCTGTTACAAGCTACCACTGGGACTTCAACGGAGATGGAAAATACGACAATACAACCTCTGTTGACAACATAACCCACACCTATACAAAAGCCGGAACATACACCGCGAAGTGTCTGGCTGCAGACAACGGAGAAGGTAAATCCCTTGTTCATAAAGTATCTATTACGGTTGAAAGACCGATAGTGGAACACACATTGAATCTATCCCCTATGCCTTTAAACGGCTCCATAGGCTATCTGTCTGGCAGTGAGCATCTAAACTGCGGAACGCAGGGTAATGACTGCTCAAAGGACTTTGACAACGGCACACCCATTACACTGACAGCAACATCGGATTCAGGATACCACTTCACAGGCTGGAGTGGGAACTGCTCATCCTGCGGAAGCAGTACGACTTGCACAATAACAATGGACAGTGACAAAACCTGCTCTGCAAACTTCAAAGAGAATGTAAACAGACCCCCTGTAATCAGTTCATTCAACAAAAAGGCAAGTGACTCCTCCCCCTACACATACACATTCACTTGCTATGCCAGTGACCCAGACGGTGAAATAATAAAATATAAGTGGGATTTCAACGGAGACGGAGTATATGATGCCGAAACAACAGAAAGTAAAGCAGAGTATAGCTATTCAAAATGCGGCATATACACAGTTAGAGTTGAAGTTGTTGATAACGATAACGGTACAACAACAAAGACCATAACGGTTAAGGTTAAACCAAAAAGCGGAGACTATGCGAATGTAAACTATCCAAACAGTAAAACCGTAGCCCTAATAACAGACAATGCAACTGTAAACACAGCTTCTGCCTCTGTTATGGTTAAACCTGCCAATACACCGGAAGGAATAAATGTGAAAAATAAAATAGAGCTATCGCTGACTCTTTCTTCTAATGCGGACTCAACCCGCATAACCATCTCAGATATACCAACGCTGAAAAACATGATTTTCTACAAATATGTCAACGGCAGCTTCATAAACCTAACAAACAATCAAGCCTGTGACGACTGTAACTTCACACGAACAGACAACCAAACCACCCATACAACAACCATCTCTTTCACCATAGAAGACGGCGGAGTATTGGATGCAGACTCAACTATAAACGGTAAGATTCAAGACCCAGTAGTTGTAGGAACAAAAACAAAATCTCCCACATCATCATCAGGTGGCGGAGGCTGCACCGTCTCAAACTCATCCTCAATAGGTCTTCTTCTCATACTGTTTGCTATGCTTGGGTTTGCAGTTAAAAGGAAGTTTATAGGGATAAAGAAGGCAAAAAGGATAAGGCTAAAAGACTAAATAACGAAGAAAAAAGAACAAGGAAAAACAAACATAACAAACAAAGGCGGCTTAGCCGCCTTTGTTTGTTTTTGAGTTACAGAAATTTTTCGAATAGTTATAAAAATTATTGGCTGTTTTCACGCCGCAATATCCTACTTTTCTCTTTACGCACTTTGAAAAAAAGTTATATACTTCAAATATGCTGAAATTTCTGAAAGACATCGACGGTTCTTATAAGCCCGGATTCGGGGCGCTTGAAATCTTGAAGTTTATAGGACCGGGATTTTTGGTTACCGTAGGGTTTATAGACCCCGGAAATTGGGCATCCAACCTGGCAGCGGGGGCAGACTACGGTTATGCACTTTTATGGATGGTAAGCCTATCCACAATTATGCTGATAATTCTCCAGCACAATGTGGCGCATCTCGGCATAGCCACAGGACTGTGTTTATCAGAAGCAACGGCAACATACTTAAAGCCCATTTACGCCAACCTCTTTTTGTGGTCTGCGATGCTTGCCTCCGTTTCCACCTCTTTGGCTGAGATTCTCGGAGGGGCAATAGCCCTGAATATGCTTTTTGACATACCTGTAAAAATTGCGGCTGTTCTTGTTTTTTTGTTCACTATCTTTATGCTTTATACAAACTCATACAGGTTGATAGAAAAGTGGATTATAGCCTTTGTGTCAATCATCGGGCTTTCGTTTATTTATGAACTTTTTTTGGTTGATGTTAATTGGCAGAGGGCGGCTGTTTCCTGGGTTGTGCCCTCTGTTCCTCACGGCTCTATGGTTATAATAATGAGCGTGCTCGGAGCTGTTGTTATGCCGCATAACCTGTTTTTGCACTCTGAAATCATACAAAGCAGGCAGTGGAACAAAGAGGATGAAAAGCTCATAAAAAAGCAGCTTAAATTTGAGTTCTTGGATACGATTTTTTCTATGGTTGTGGGCTGGGCTATAAACAGCGCTATGATTCTTCTTGCTGCGGCAACCTTTTTTAAAGCCGGAACGTCCATAACAAAATTGAGTCAAGCCGGTAATCTTTTAAGCCCTCTTTTGGGCAGAAACGCAGCCGTTGTTTTTGCTATTGCTCTTCTTTTCAGCGGCATCGCATCCACAATAACATCGGGAATGGCGGCGGGCACTATTTTTGCCGGAATGTTCAAAGAACCATACGATATCAGGGATAACCACACAAGACTCGGCATATTCATCTCGTTTTTTGTCGCTTTAATTGTTATTTTTTTCGTATCCAATCCGTTTTACGGGCTTATTATCTCTCAGATGATTTTAAGCATTCAGCTGCCGTTTACGGTATTTTTGCAAATTAAACTGACATCGTCCTATAAGGTTATGGGTGAGTATAAAAATTCTCTGTTTTCTCAAATTGTTTTGTACTCAATAGCTGCCGTCATAACGATTCTTAATGTTATTTTGTTTGTAAGTTTCATATAGGGAGGTTTATTTATGTTTGTCAAACAATCGGATGGAAATTATAAGACGCTTCTTGCAGGTATAAAGCAAAAAACTCTTGCTCACGGAGAGAAAACCTTAATGTCAGAATTCTTATTGGAAAAAGGAAGTGTTGTGCCGACGCACAAACACCCTAACGAGCAAATCGGTTACCTGATTAAGGGCAAAATGATTTTGAAGGTTGAAGACAAAGAGTATGAAGTTGAAGCAGGCGATAGCTGGTGCATTGAAGGAAATGTTGAGCACTCGGCAAAAGCCTTAGAGGACTCGGCTGCCGTAGAGGTTTTTTCTCCGCCAAGGAAAGATTACTTAGAGTAAGCGTTAAGCGTTTTTATTTGTCTTATTGTAAAGACATAGATATTGCCTTTACAAAGTCGCTGTTTATTACAAAGTTACTTTGAGGCAAAAGATATAACAGCCCTTTTTTGAAGCCCAAAAAAATATGTTGCGGATTTTTGGCATATCCCACAGCCATTTCAATAATTTTCTCATCTTTTTTCGGGTTTGAATAGAGGTTTAAAATCTTTAACACATAGTCTTTTGTTATCCTGTTTTTTAACTCTATATTAACCGGGAAATCAAACTTCGCCGGGCTTTTATATTCTGTCTCGTTTTCTTTGATATACTGCAGTTTGTATATCGTTCTTTTGTATTTTATCCACTTTTTCTCGTATTTTGTTTTTATGTTTTCATCGGTTATGCGAATGGAGTATTTATCTGTTTTTTTCAAGGATGTTGAGCTTTCGATTATGACTGCGGCTGAGATGGCGAAAGGTCTGTTGTCTGTAAGAATGTCGAATGTTCCGTTTTTTGATAAGATTTTTTCTATTTCAACAGCTGTTTTTGTTGTTAAGACGGAATGTTTGATTCTTCTATGCTTAAACCACGGCTCGGGAAAGTTTAAATAGACGTTTTTTAATGAGTTGGGCTTAAACCTGTCTAAAACTGCACGTGCGTCGTAACGTATGGCTTTTACATTATTTAAGTTTGCCTTATCAAATCTTCTTATGGCTATATTAAAGTCGCTGTTTAGGATTTCTGCGCCTATAAAACTTTCTTTTTGGTTGTTTTTTGCTTTGTCTGTAATGAATTCTCCGCTTCCGATTCCTATCTCCAACGATACGTTTTTGTTACTGCACAGCGAGTTTATATATTCAACGCTGTTTATTGCAGCCGTTGTTATCTCATATTTATCATACAACTCAACAGGCGGGTTGGGTGTTGCGTTTAGGTTATGATGAAGAATTTCAGCGTTTAAATTATCTTTAATCCTCACAGCAAAATTCATAATGTATGACTTTAGGTCGTTTGTTATTTTCGGCATAGTGGCTTTTTCAAGTTTAATAATGATTCTGTCACCGTTTTGATAGAGTCTTAGAAAAAAAGACTCTTTTGATAGCTCAACGGGGTGCAAAAATACGGATTTTAAGTTAAAAAAAAGAGCTGTATCTTTTATATCGAACAGACTTTTGTCGGTCTTTAGGACTACGTTGGGCATAAAAAAGGAATGCCCCGCTCAAGAATGCTGCTGCGGGGCACGGATTTATTAATCGTTTTCTTTTTTGACGGCAGCTGCAACTTTAAGCGGCAATCCCCAGAGATAACAAAATGCTTCGCCGAATTTATGATTGAACGTATCCGAAGGGTCGTATGTGGCAAGCTGCCTGTTGTACAACGAATACGGAGATTTTCTTGCAACAACTGTAGCACTGCCCTTATAGAGCTTAACCTTAACCGTTCCCGTTGCTTTTTCCATCAGTTTTTTGCCGAATGCATCAAGAGCTTCTCTCGCATCGTGGAACCAGTATCCGTAATAAACAAGCTCGGCATATTTAATGGCAAGGTGGTCTTTTAGGTGCAGAGTTTCCCTATCCAAGATGAGTTCGTCAAGGCTTCTTTTTGCACTGAGCAGCAGTGTCGCTCCGGGTGCTTCGTATATCTCTCTCGATTTTATCCCCACAAGTCTGTTTTCGACCATATCTATCCTGCCGATGCCGTGTTTTCCTGCTATTTCGTTTGCCTTTTCCACAAGACTCACTATATCCATCTTTTTTCCGTTTAAAGCAACAGGTTTGGCTTTGTCGAACTCTATCTCGATATATTCAGGTTCATTCGGAGCATCAACAGGGTCTTTGGTAAAGGAATAAACATCCTTTGTAGGTTCAAAATAAGCATCCTCCAAAGGACCTGCTTCAACGGATAAGCCCCAAATATTTCTGTCAATAGAATAGGGTTTTTCTTTTGTTATCGGTATGTCAATATTGTGTTTTTTTGCATACTCGATTTCTTCGTCTCTTGAGCTCAATTCCCAATCCCGTACGGGCGCTATAACCTTTATATCCGGTTTTAGGGCAACTGCTGATACATCAAACCTTACTTGGTCGTTGCCCTTTCCTGTTGAGCCGTGTGCTATTGCATCCGCGCCCTCTTTAATGGCTATGTCTATCATTTTTTTGGTAATTAACGGTCGTCCGAGCGCCGTTGCCAGAGGATATTTATTTTCGTACAAAGCACCGAACCTAAACGCACCCATAACATAATCCTCGAGAAACTCTTTCCTTAAATCTTCAACATAGGCTTTCGAAGCTCCGACTTTTAACGCTTTTTCTTTAATAGGCGCCAAGTCCTCGTTTTGTCCCAAATCAGCCGTGTAGGTAATAACCTCACAACCGTAGTTGTCTATTAACCATTTAACGATTACGGAGGTGTCAAGACCCCCCGAATAAGCCAAAACAACTTTGTTTATGGACATTTTAATCCCTCCCTAATAATTTCATAATAACAGCCAGTTGAGCGTATGTTCTGTTCTCGGCTTCATCCCAGACAACAGAATGTTCTGAATCTATGATGTCTGCTGCAACCTCCTCTTGTCTATGAGCCGGAAGGCAGTGCATAAAAATGTAGTCTCTGTTGGCGTCTTTTACAAGCTCTCTGTTTACCTGATAGTGTTTTAATAAAGAGTGTTTTTTGAGAGTCTGTTCCTCTTGCCCCATAGAAGCCCAAACATCTGTATAGATAACATCGGCATTTACCGCCGCTTCATACGGGATTTGTGTAAGTTCTATCTTTGCAGAGGTTTTTTGTGCAATTTCCATAGCCTCTTTAACCACAACACCGCTTGGCGACAGATCAACGGGGGTTGCAACACTCAAATGTAACCCCAAAATGGCAGCAGCATAAATCCAAGAATTTGCCATATTGTTTCCATCACCTATAAACGCTATTTTTAAGTTATCAAGTTTTCCGAAGTGCTCCTTAATCGTCATCAAGTCGGACAGCACCTGACAGGGGTGAAGTAAATCTGTTAGTGCGTTTATAACCGGAACAGACGAATACTGTGCGAAGTTTATAATCCTGGAGTGCTCAAACGTCCTTATCATAATTATGTCAACATATCTTGATATGACCCTCGCGCTGTCTTCTATGGTTTCTCCTCTGCCAAGCTGTATGTCTCTTGATGATAGGAATATGGCATCACCGCCGAGCCTTTTCATACCGGACTCAAACGACAGTCTCGTTCTTGTGGATGATTTTTCAAATATCATACCCAATATTGCACCATTGAGAGGTTTATAATCTTCGCCGTTTTTCAATCTGTTTTTAATGTCGGAGGCTTTATCGATTAATGATAAAATCTCATCCCTGTTTAAATCCTTTAGACTCAAACAATCCTTTTTCATAATTAATCTCCCCGTCAGTGTGATTTAAAGCACAACCTTCTTAGATTCATCAAAACGTCTATGCCTGCAATTGTTGTGCCGAAGAATATAACAATCCTGTTTTTATTGCCCTCTCTCGATGTTTCCAAAATTTCATCTATTGTTCCGTTTACAACTGTTGAGCCGGTTACAAGTGCCAAAAAATTTTCCTCCACCAGCTTTTTTGCATATAAACGACCGTCCAATATTGTAACGCCATCAAAGTTCTTTCCTATGTTATCCTCATCCAAATCTGCAATTTTTACGTTGTTTTTTGAAAATGTTTTTATTAAACAGCTGGCAATAGCCGGCTGCAGACCGATAAGCCCAACCGTCAAGTTCTTCCCCCATCTGTTTAAAAGCCTGTATGCCATCTCTTCGGCGCACTCTTCGGGTTCTTTGTTTTTGCAGTGAATCGTCCCCGCGGCAATGTTAAGATGTCTTAAAACGGCATTAACGGTTGCAACAACGACGGCTCTGTTTCTGTTTGTGTTGAAGGGCAGATTTATGACATCCTTTATGGTTCCCTCAAAATCACTCGGTTCATCCGTAAAAGCCTGTCCTTTATCACCCATAAAATCAGCCTCGATTAACACCTCTTTGCCTTTTAAGATAGGATAATCGTCTCTAAGTGGTTTGCCGATTGCCTCCTCGGGCTTCAAAGGGCGCATTTTTACATTGATTGAGCTGTCAATAAGCCCGTGTTTTTCAACAATATTTCTAAATTTTGATACGGCTTCTTCTAAGATTGACATAAAACACAACCTTTTTTTGTTGCAACTTTGAGTTTCTGTGTCCCGCCACCTTCGCTTATTATGGTTTTTGCCTTTTGTGTATCCGTGACAAAAGAGCCGCACAGGTGGGTGACTTTCGTGTTGCTGAATATCTCCCTATCCATAGGACAAGACGGTCCCAGTATCGCAAATATTTCCGCTTCTGATATATCAAGAATATTGTCTATCGTCTTATTTATAAGTGTTGTTGCCGAAACTATGGCAATATCGCACTTTTTTAACTCGAAGTACTCGGCATAGTCGGGCAGTGAGTTCCCCCTTGGATTCCTTTCGCATATAACGAAATTTTTTGCCTTTTTTTCAATAATAGAAATTAAAGGAGAGAAGTATCCGACCATAACAACCGATTTGGTGCTGTCTATACGGTTGATAATGTCATAATCAACCGAGTTTTCCTCTCTGTTTAGTATGGCGTTAGCCGTTGCAAGCGCCAAAGTTGAGTCCAAAAGGTTGTATGAGAATATCTTTTCAAGTAAATAGTGAGCTTTTTTCCCTATCAAAGAGCCGGCATAATCCAAAGCCGTACAGGTTTTTGCATTTAACTCTTTAACAAATGAGTACGACAGTCCGCAAATCCCGTTATCAAGCTCTACAATTGTGTAGCCGAGACCTATGCGCACATCTTTTATTGTAAGGTTTCTTGAATCTTTTTCGGCTTTTTCGTAGATTTTGCTATGTATAAACACTATAAAAACTCCTTTAATCTGTCGAGCTTTTCTTTAATTTGGCTTATGGAGAATACTCTTATAAATCGCGCAAACTCCTTTGAGCCGAAATATATACAAACGACAGGTACGTTAAAAATGCCAAGAGAGCCTCTAAGCTGTGCCATATCGTCTAAATAGACCTTGGCTTTTTCAATATCCTGGAAGTTCTCGTCTATCTTTTTTTCAACCGGAACGCAGGTTGAGCAATCGTGTGTTGAAAAAACAACAATTACCGGCTTATCCTGTGCTATAAAATCGTAAAATTCTTCGTTGTTCTCAATTTTTTTCATAGTGCATACGTTAGCAAAAAGAGTGAGGTTTGTCCATATCTTACTTATTTTTTTAAAAAACAAATCCGAGAGGCTTTTTATTTGCTTGATTTGGCGAAAAAGCCGGTAAAATAGGATTGAAGGCAAAGCGTGTTAAATTTTTTAAGCACTGTTGCATAGAATTTTACACTTGATTTATGAAGGTTTTTGGGTTATTGTTCATTATAGTGAAAAATGTTTAAGATAAAGATAGGAGGTGCACAATGAGAAATTGTATAGCAAAGATTCCTTATCCGTCAAACGAACCTGTGTATTCATACGAGCCTGGCTCAAAGGAGAGGGAACTGTTAAAAAAAGCCATCGAAGAGGTTAAGTCAAAACAGGTTGAGATACCGGTCATAATAGGTTCTGAAGAAATTAAAACCGGTAATGTCCAACAGATACGAGAGCCGCACAACTTGGATTCCGTACTTGGTGTCTTTCATAAGGCAGGCAAAAAAGAGATAGAGATGGCTATTGAGGTTGCTGTGGCAGCCTCTAAGAAGTGGAGAGAGTACGACTGGAGCGACAGGGCGGCAATTTTTCTAAAGGCTGCCGAACTTTTAAGCGGAAAGTACAGACATATTATGAATGCCGTTACGATGCTGTCTTTGAGTAAAAATGTTTTTCAGGCTGAAATAGATTCGGCTTGCGAATTGATAGACTTTTTGAGATTTAACCTCTACTATATGCAAAAGATTTACGAAGAGCAGCCCCTCCATTCTCCAAAAGGCACCTGGAATATTATGCAGTACAGACCTCTTGAGGGATTTGTCTTTGCTGTTCCGCCGTTTAACTTTATGTCCATAGCAGGAAATCTTCCGACAGCCCCGGCTATGATGGGTAATGTTGTTTTATGGAAGCCGGCTTCAAGCTCGGTTTATGCTCCCTATATTTTTATGCAGATTCTAAAAGAAGCCGGACTGCCCGACGGTGTGATAAACTTTATACCCTCAAAAGGCTCTGAGGTAGGCAACGTGGTATTTTCTTCGGAATATTTTGCAGGGCTGCATTTTACAGGAAGTGCGGATACATTTCACTATATGTGGAAAACGGTCGGAGAAAACATACCCAAATACAAGACCTATCCGAGAATCGTCGGAGAAACCGGAGGCAAAGACTATATCTTTGTCCATAAATCTGCAAACAGAAAAAAACTTATTACGGCTATTATAAGAGGGGCTTATGAATATCAGGGTCAAAAATGTTCAGCCGTTTCAAGGGTTTATGTTCCAAAAAGCGTTTGGAGCGAGATAAAAGACGAGCTTTTAAGTGAAATAGATAAAATAAAGATGGGTTCTCCGGAGGATTTCACAAACTTTATGAATGCTGTTATAGACAGAGAGGCGTACAACAAGATAACAAACTATATAGATTTTGCCAAAGAATCGAGCGACGCCGAAATCATAAAAGGCGGAGGCTATGACGATTCCAAAGGTTTGTTTGTTCAACCTACAGTTATTGTGACGCAAAACCCCCATTTCAAAACAATGGAAGAGGAGATTTTCGGTCCGGTTGTTACTGTTTATCCTTATGATGACGATAAATACGAAGAGACCCTGTATCTGTGCGATGCAACAAGCCCATACGGCTTGACAGGTGCGATTTTTTCTGAGGATAGGGATGCGACGCGTGTTGCTATAGACATTCTGGAAAACAGCGCCGGCAATTTCTATATTAACGATAAACCCACCGGTGCGGTTGTGGGTCAGCAGCCCTTCGGAGGCTCAAGGGCAAGCGGAACAAACGATAAAGCCGGAAGTCACTTAAATCTGTTAAGATGGGTGACGCCGCGGGCTATTAAAGAGAATTTCATAGCCCCTGAAAATTTCGAATATCCGTTTATGGCAAAGGAGTAGTGTATGTCGTGGTTTAATAAAGCCGTCAGCACCTTTATTGACAAGGTACCGCCGTCAACCATAGCCGTCTTTGCAAAAAGATATATAGCCGGAGATAGCATTGAGGATGCCGTCAAAGTTTCAAAGAGGTTGAATGCTGAAGGGGCTATGACGACAATAGATGTGCTCGGTGAGTTTGTTGAAAACAGAGAAGAAACGGAATACTACAGAGATTTGGCTATAAAGGTTTTGGAGGAGATAGACAAAACGGGCATAAATGCCAACCTGTCATTAAAGTTGACACAGATGGGTCTGAAATTATCCAAAGAGTTGTGTTTGGATAATGTGGAGAAAATTTTAAAGAGAGCCAAGGAGCTTGGAAATTTTGTCAGGATAGATATGGAGGATTCGAGCTGCACAACCGACACGATTGAAATATACGATTCGTTTAGAGAAACCTACAACGTCGGCACGGTTCTCCAGGCATATATGAGAAGAACGATAAACGATATCCATTTCCTGTCGGATAAGCCTATGAATTTCAGGTTGTGCAAGGGTATATACGATGAACCCAGAGCCATAGCCTATAAGGATTATGACATCGTAAACGATAACTATAAATATTGCCTTGAAACCCTAATGAAAAAGAAGGCATACGTCGGGATTGCAACGCACGACGAAAAACTCGTTTTTCACGCAGAAAGGCTTATTCGAGAATATGATTTAAAAAAGGATGAATACGAATTCCAGATGCTTCTGGGAGTTGACGAGGAACTGAGGCATATAATAATCGACAACGGTCACAGAATAAGAATTTATGTACCGTTTGGTAAAGATTGGTTGCCGTATTCGATTAGAAGACTGAAAGAAAACCCGAATATTATTAAATCAGCTATGAAGGGTTATTTGAAGTAACTACAAAGGTTTGCCGTATATGCGATATTTTTTGTATCGCTCGGCATTCATTTTAAGAATCGGCTTGTTGATTGCTTCGTTATCTTCAAGGGTCCAGGAGAGCTCTCCTCCTCGGCCCTTTCTTTTTTCCACCACTTCAAAACTTTTAATATACAAAAGCAAATCTATACCCATTTTTCTGTATTCAGGCAAGACGCCAAGAGTTATAAGTCTGTAGTTGTCTATATTTTTCATAAGATATACAGCCTTTAGGGCATTAAAAGGCGTTATCTTTCCATTTAGCTTTTTCAATGCCTGGTTGAAATCCGGTACAATAGCGGAAAAACCACAGGCTTTGCCGTCTTTTTCAGCTATAATTACGAGTTCTTCGGGTATCAGGGTTTTAAAGTCCTCGGTGCCGTATCTAAACTCCTCTAACGAGGGAGCAACAAAACCCCAATTATCTTCCCAGGCTTTTGAGTATAGGTTGTGGATTATTTCTATTTCGGACTCAAAATTTTTTTTATTGAAATGTCTGAGGGTAATATTGTGTTTTTTTTGAACATAATCTGCGAGTTTTTTTAAACCGCCTTTCGGTTTATTTACAGTTGAGACGTAAAACGCATACAAATCCTTATCTTTTTTAAACCCGGCTTTCTCCAAAAGGTTCATATAATATTTTCTGTTGTACGGCATCATAAAAACCGGTTCTTGAAAAAACCCTTCGATGAGTATGCCGCACGTGTCGTTCATAGAGGGATTCATAGGTCCTCTTATGTAGTCCATAGAATTATCCCTTAAAAAATTCTGTGCTTTTTCAAATAAAGCGCCTGACACATCAAAATCGTCAATCGACTCGAAAAAGCCAAAAAAACCGATTTTATCGTTGTATTTTTTATTGTGTGCTCTGTTAATTATGGCGGCTATTCTGCCTGCTATTTTTCCATCCTTATAAACTATAAAGAGCTTTCTTTTTGCCTCTTTGTAAAACGGATTTTTTTTATCGTTTATGAGTTTTATATCGTCTGAGACAAGCTGCTTCACATAGAAGGGGTCGTTTTTGTATATTATTGATGCAACATCAACGAACAACTTCAGATTTTCTGTAGGTTTTACTTCTACCATACGATTTTAGCCATAAATTTATACTTACCGATTGTCAAATTACTTCCAGAGCTTTTCCGACTTCATAGAGTTTTTCAAGTGCGAAATCAATCTGCTTAAATGTGTGTGATGCCATTAAACTTAAACGCACGAGCGTTTGATTTGGAGGAACGGCAGGTGAGACCACCGGATTCACAAACAAGCCTTCGTCAAACAGCATCCTTCTCATTTTCAAAACCTTGTCGTTGTCACCTATTATTAAAGGTATGATTGGTGTGCAGCTTGTTCCCGTATCGTATCCCATATCTTGAACGCCTTTTCTCATTCTTTCGGTGTTTGCCCACAGTTTATCTATTAATTCGGGCTCGTTTTCCATAATGTCCAGAGACGCCAAAACAGCAGCCGTGGACGAAGGCGTTATACTTGCCGAAAATATTAAGCTTCTTGCATAATGCCTCAAATAGTCTATGACATAGGAATCTGACGCTATGAACCCGCCGAGTGAAGCAAAAGATTTGCTGAATGTGCCCATAATTACATCGGTTTCATCTTCAAGAGAAAAATAATTTGCAGTTCCCCTTCCGTTTTTACCTAAAACCCCGAAAGAGTGGGCATCGTCAACCATAACCCTTGCGTTGTATTTTTTCTTAAGCCTTACAATCTCCGGAAGGTTGGCTATATCACCGTCCATACTGTAAATGCCGTCAACAACTATGAATTTAGGTATATCAATATCTATAGATGATAAAACTCTTTCAAGCGAAGCCATATCGTTATGGATGAATCGTTTAACTTCTCCGTATGAAAGCCTTGTTCCGTCAACTATGCTTGCATGATCCGATTTATCCAATATGACATATTCGCCTTTATTCATAAGCCCGGCAATAGCGCCAAGATTTGCCTGAAAACCCGTGCTGAAAAGGAGTGCCTTTTCTTTGTTTACAAAAGCCGCAAGTCTTTCTTCAAGCTTTTCGTGTATATCGAGCGTACCGTTCAGAAATCTTGAGCCGGCACAACCAGTTCCGTATTTTTCTATGGCATCAATAGCAGCTTTTTTAACTTTCGGATGAACTGTCAAACCCAAATAGCTGTTTGAACCAAGCATTAAAACTTTTTTGTTATTTATTATTACTTCTGTGTCCTGTTCGGAAGAGATTGGTTGAAAGTAGGGGTACAAGCCGACCTGCTCCAACTCCCTTGCCGCAGTGAAATTTTTACATTTATCAAAAAGGTCCATACCTAAACTCACACTCCTGCAAAATGATTTAACTTTTTATACTAAAAAGCCGTTTATGTCAAGAATAGATTGTTCCAAACAGGTATTAATTTTTGAATAATGCTTTCTTTACGGGTTTTAGGCGGCGTAACATAAAAAAGAATTCAATAGAAAACAGTTTAGGATAGATTACGAGCAAGCACACCCGACTTATTAATCAAGAAGCCTTACCTAACCACCTTTTCATCCTTTGTCTCCCATTTTTCACACCTGCGAAGTGTGCAAAAGGGACGTTTTCTTCTTCCCGTTAGATGCAAGTCTTTCAAAAAACTCTTTGATTTTAGTGTTGGTGCAAGATGGGTACGAAGTCTAATATCCCTATCAAAACTGTTTTATTCTCAATGTCATTTAATTTCTTTAAATGCTCATAAACCAGTTTGGATGGCTACAGATTGGATTCGTTTTTCCCCAGAGCCTTCATTTACAATTATTTACGTTGAGTTTATGATTGATTTATGTAAATATTGACTAATTAATATAATAAAGCGTGTGAGGTGCTGAGATGTCAATAAGGATATTGATGATAGAGGATGACTCTGAAATTGCCGAGTTGCTGCATAAATACTTAAAAAGATTCGATATGTTTTTGGAAAATTATGAAGAGCCTTACGATGCTCTCGACGTTTTGGAGCAAAAAACATTTGATATTGTAATACTGGATTTGACGCTTCCCGATATAGACGGTCTTGAGCTGTGTAAAATCATTTCAGAAAAGCATCATTTGCCTATAATAATCTCCTCGGCGAGGTCGGATGTGAAGGATAAAGTAATCGGACTTGAAATGGGAGCAGACGACTACCTATCAAAACCGTATAATCCAAGGGAGCTTGTAGCAAGAATAAATTCCGTATTGAGGAGATTTGAGTTAAAAAGCAGGCGGTCGAGTGATTCGGATTCGGAATTTGATATAGATGAAAGTAAAATGGAAATAATCAAAAACGGCAAAGCATTGCCCTTAACCGTTGCCGAATATGAGATTTTAAGGCTTTTTATAAATAACAGAGGGAGAATTGTTTCAAGAGAGTTTATATTGAATAATACGCAGTCTTTGAGCGTGGACAGCATAGATAGGAGCATTGATGTCATAATCAGCCGCATAAGAAAGAAAATAGGGGATGACTCGCGTAAACCGTCTTACATTAAAACCGTTAAAGGCGCAGGATATAAATTTTTATGATTAATCACCGTTCAATTATTTTTAAGGTTCATCTTTTATTTATTAGTTTTCTCATTATTTTAACCGTTTCTTTTTTGTTTGTTCACTCTATTTTACAGAAGGCTCAGCTGATGAGATT
>WGCD01000107.1 GCA_015493995.1 Desulfurellaceae bacterium | reverse complement strand
GGCTGCACAACAAGCACGCAGAATTTTAGACCGTTTGGTAGGTTTTGAACTATCGCCTGTTTTATGGAAAAAAGTAAAACCTTCTTTATCGGCTGGGCGTGTTCAATCGGTTGCAGTAAGGCTAATTGTTGAGCGTGAGCGTGAAATATTAAATTTTAAACCCGAGTCAGACTTTAAAGTAATTGCTCTTTTTGAAATACCCTCAGAAAATAAATCAGTTCAGCTTACAGCTGATTTTGAAAATAAATTAAAAACTGAAAAAGAAGTAGAAGAGTTTTTAAATAAATGTAAAACTTCCGAATATAAAATTACCGATATTGAACGTAAACCGGCAAAACGTTCTCCTGCTGCTCCTTTTACTACATCTACATTACAGCAAGAGGCAAGTCGTAAATTAGGCTTTTCAGTTTCACAAACCATGTCGGTTGCGCAAAGATTGTATGAATCGGGAAAAATAACCTACATGCGTACTGATTCTGTAAATTTATCAAACGATGCATTAAAGGCTATTAAAAATCAAATTGTTAATGAGTTTGGAGATAAATATCATAAACAACGGACATATAAATCAAAAATAAAAGGTGCCCAAGAAGCACACGAAGCCATACGCCCTTCCTATATGCAAAATAGACAAATTGAGGGTACTTATCAAGAAAAGCGTTTGTATGAACTGATATGGAAAAGAACTATAGCTTCGCAAATGAGTGAAGCTCAAATTGAAAAAACAAATATTTTTATTAAAGCATCGTCTTGCTCCGGACAGTTTGTGGCCTCAGGTGAGCGTATAAAATTTGAAGGATTCTTAAAAGTATATATTGAATCATCTGATGATGAAAATGGCGATGCAGCAAAAGGAAGCCTACCGGAGCTTAATGTGGATGCACATTTGAATATGCAAAAAATTGATGCAATTCAACGTTTTTCAAAAAGTGCTCCAAGATATACCGAGGCCAGTTTGGTTAAAAAGTTAGAAGAATTAGGTATCGGACGCCCATCAACCTATGCTCCGGTTATTTCCACCATTCAAAAGCGAGGATATGTTGTTAAAGAAGATCGTGAGGGCTTTGAACGTATATTTACTCAATACACTTTATCTGCAAACAAAGTTCAAAAAATGCAGAAAACAGAAATTTTCAATAAAGAAAAAGCCAAACTGTTCCCAACAGATATTGGCATGATTGTCAATGATTTTCTTCTGAAATATTTTGAGACAATAATGGATTATAATTTTACTGCAAAGGTTGAAAAACAGTTTGATGAAATTTCTCTGGGTAAGTTGGAATGGACAAAAATGATTGACAGGTTCTATAAAGCATTTCACCCGAAAGTTGAAGAAACTCTTGAAAAATCTGAACGGGGTAGCGGTGAAAAAATTCTTGGTAAAGACCCTGAAACAGGAAAAGTAGTGTTAGCAAGAATGGGACGTTATGGTGCCATTGTTCAACTTGGTGATGCTCAAAATGGTGATAAACCTGAGTTTGCAAGCCTCAATAAAAATCAACTTATAGAAACCATTACTTTGGAAGATGCTCTTGACCTGTTAAAAAACAATAAAGAAGGTCGCTATTTAGGTGATGACCCCGAAAGCGGAAAACCTGTTTTTGTTCGTGTTGGAAGATACGGACCTATGGTGCAAATTGGTAGTTCCGGTGATAAAGAAAAGCCGAAATATGCTAGCCTTCTTACAGGAATGAGTGTTGATACTTTGGACTTGGAAGCAGCCTTAAAGCTTTTTGCATTGCCCCGTACACTTGGTAAATTTGAAGATAAAGTAGTGGTAATTGGGGTGGGACGTTTTGGTCCTTATGTGCGTCATGATGGAAAATTTGTTTCTTTGAAAAAAACTGACGATCCCCTTAGTATTACCCTAGATAGAGCCATTGAACTTATTAAAGCTAAGCGCGAAGCCGATAAGAAAAAAACAATAAAAGAATTTGCTGAAAATCAAGATATTCGTGTTATTAAAGATCGTTGGGGAAGACCTTGTATTAAATATAAAACAAAATATTTTCGCTTAGATAAAAATGTGGATGCCGAAAAACTTAGTTTAGATGATTGTTTAAAAATTGTTGAGATGGAAACAGGAAGTTCCAAAAAGAAAAAATCAAAAAAATAAATTAATGTTTTAAACGATTAAAAGCGAAAATATTGTTTCTCTTTAAACGTATCTTAGTATATAGAGTTGTGATAAAGG
>WGCD01000106.1 GCA_015493995.1 Desulfurellaceae bacterium | reverse complement strand
TTATACGTTCACTATTAGCATATACCATTTTACGTAAATGTCAAGCATTTTTCAACCCGTTTTTATAACCACCATTTAACAATCTTAATCACTGCTTCCATCAACCTGTTAACTATACCACTCTTTTCAATATAATATTAGGTTATAACAGACTATTATTCAAGTCTAAAAAGAAGTTTTTTCAAACAAACCGGAGAATGGCAGAGAAAGACTTTGAAAGACATACATAATGGTGAAAATTTATCAAAAAAAATCCGATAATCAAGAAAACCCGGCTGCTTTCAAATATACAAAACCATCAATACAAACGGGCGTTATTCGGCATACAACTCCATACATTTAATTCTTTCAAACTAAAGAAGATAATCAATGAACTATTTACATTTTTGAAATTAGTTAACAAAAATAGCTTGACTTTTACGTAAATAAGTTTATGATGTAGGTTAGAAATTTAAAACATTTACAGGAGGCTTAAATGAAGATTCTGGTGTGTGTGAAACAGGTTCCCGATATGGAATCCAAGTTTAAGATTGACTCTTCTTCAAAATGGTATGACCAGAGCGATTTGGTTTACAAAATCAACGAGTACGACGAGTACGCGGCAGAAGAAGCAGTTAGATTGAAGGAAAAGGTATCGGGTTCGGAATTGACGGTTTTATCAATCGGTCCTGAAAGGGTCAAAGACGTAATTAGAAAGGTTTTGGCAATGGGTGCGGATAAGGGCATTCATATCCTTGACAACGAGGAGCACCTAAAAGACCCGTTTCAAAAAGCATCGGCTGTTGCCGAATATGCAAAATCCGAAAACTTTGATATTATCTTTACGGGACTTCAATCCCAAGACAGAGGCTCGGCTCAACTTGCTCCTCTTCTTGCCGGGATGTTAAACTATTCGTTTGTAAGCACTGTGGTTGCCTTTGAGAATAAAGACGGATACGTTGAGGTTGCAAGGGAGCTTGAAGGCGGTCTAAGGGCAAAGGTAAAAGTGAAACTTCCTGCAGTTGTTGCCTGTCAGTTGGGCTTGAACACTCCGAGATATCCGACACTGCCAAACATAATGAAAGCAAAAAGAAAAGAACTGAAAACCGTAAATATTGACGAGTTATTGAAGGCGGAACCGTTGGTTGAAACCGGAAAGGTCTATTTCCCGGAAAGAAAAGCGGGAGGAATTGTGCTTGAGGGTAAAGCTGACGAGATGGCTGACGAGTTGATTAAGATACTGAAAGAAAAAACACAGGTTGTTAAATAGGTAAATTTGGAGGTTAATAATGAAAGCTTTATTGATAGGCGAAAGCAAACAGGGAAAAATCGAGGATTCTACCTATGAGTTGGTAGGTTTTGCAAAGCAGTTCGGTATGGAAAGCGCAATGTTTATCGTTGCAAAAAACGACTCTCAAATAGCCTATGACGGCAAAGTATATCTTGCGGATTCCGATAAATACAAAGAATACAACCCCGATGCTCACAAAAAATTGATTGAAGAAGCAATCAACAAAGAAAATCCCGATTATATTATCTTCAGCCACTCTTCATACGGCTGGGATATGGCATTTAGAGTGGCAGCGGATTTAAAGGTCGCTCCAATATCCGAGGTTGTTGATTATAAAGACGGAACATTCGTCGTTCCCTGCTGCAACTCAAAATTCAGAAGAGAGGTTAAGCCTAAAACGGATAAGGCTGTTTTAACCCTGCAGGGCGGTGCATTCAATCCCGTCGCTGAAGGGACACCTCAAATAGAGACTTTGGATATCGGAGACGTTGAACCCTCTGTCGAGTTTATCGACTATGAAGTTCAGGAGAAAACCGGCGTTGATTTGACAAAAGCGGAGATAATAGTGAGCGTCGGAAGAGGTGTCGGCAAGAAGGAAAATATTGAATTTGAGAAAGAGCTGGCTGAAACCTTAGGCGGTGAGCTTGGTGCAAGCAGACCTGTTGTGGACTCCGAATGGTTAGACCAGTCTCACCAGGTCGGCACCACAGGACAAACCGTTGCTCCAAAGCTATACGTTGCTTGCGGTATTTCAGGAGCCATACAGCATCTTGCCGGTATGAAAAAATCCGGATTTGTTGTTGCAATCAATAAAGATAAAGATGCGCCTATAGGTGAAGTGGCAGACGTGTTTGTTGTGGCTGATGTTAATGAGTTTGTTCCCATTTTAACAAAAAAACTCAAAAGTGCTTAAAAAAGGGCGTTTATTCGCCCTTTTTTATTGTTTATGTTTGGTAAATCTATGGGCTATCATATCTTGGTTTAAAAAGCGGTATTAATTGAATAGCCTGGTTATTTTTGTTGATTTCAAACGGTTTTTTGGAGGTAGAAAATGGATGTATTTTTAGTTGAGGCTTTGAGAACGCCCTTTGGTTCGTTTGGCGGTGCTCTATCCGGCATAGACGCACCTCATCTTGCAGGTCACGTTATAAAAGCTCTGTTTGATAAAACTGGTTTAAAAGGTGAAGACGTTGACGAGGTTATAATAGGAAACGTTGTCACTGCAGGAGAAGGACAGGCTCCTGCAAGACAGGCTGCAATATACGGAGGAATTCCCGTTAGCGTTCCGGCTATGACGATAAATAAGGTTTGCGGTTCGGGATTAAAATCTATTATGCTTGCGGT
This sequence comes from Desulfurellaceae bacterium, assembly GCA_015493995.1. Lineage (GTDB taxonomy): Bacteria > Campylobacterota_A > Desulfurellia > Desulfurellales > Hippeaceae > S144-51. The sequence goes on along the minus strand of WGCD01000106.1, from coordinate 8,544 downwards.
CGGCTCGATAAAACTCGGTGATGCCGATATGGTAATTGCCGGAGGTATGGAAAATATGTCCTCCATTCCATACTACCTCAAAAAAGCGAGATTCGGTTACAGAATGGGGGACGGCTCAATAACAGACGGAATGGTCTATGACGGGCTGTGGGACCCCTACGACAACATACATATGGGCTTAATAACCGAAAATATTGCAAAAAAACATAACATAACCAGACAGGAGCAAGACGAATTTGCTATTCGTTCATACAAACTTGCTCAAAATGCTCAAGGAGAGATTTTTAAAGACGAAATAGTCCCTCTGACAATAAAGCAAAAAAAGGGTGAGATGGTAATCGACAAAGACGAAGACCCGTTTAAGGTGAAATTTGAGAAAATACCTCAATTAAGGGGAGCTTTTGATAAAGACGGAACAGTTACGGCTGCAAACTCCTCAACCATTTCAGACGGTGCGGCAATAGGACTTTTGGCTAACGAAAACGCTATAAAAAAGCATAACCTAAAACCTCTTGCAAGGGTTGTGGCATACTCCACATACTCCACAAAACCAACCCTATTCCCAGAAGCACCTGTCGGTGCAATTAAAAGGGTTTTGGAGAAAGCAAATCTTTCCATAGAAGATATAGGTCTTTTTGAGATAAACGAGGCGTTTGCCGTTGTTGTTTTGATCGCAATAAAAGAACTGAATCTTGACATAGACAAGGTTAACGTTAATGGCGGTGCGGTTTCTATAGGACATCCGATAGGTGCAAGCGGAGGAAGGCTTGCTGCAACACTTGCAAAACAGATGCAAAGACAAAATGTTCAATACGGACTTGCAACACTGTGCATAGGCGGCGGTGAAGCTGTTGCCGTAATATTTGAAAAGGTTTAAACAAGGAGGCAAATCGATGATTAAAAAAGTTGCTGTTGTCGGTGCAGGTCAGATGGGAAACGGAATAACCCACGTTTTTGCCCTGCACAACTTTGACGTCACTATGTATGATGTATCCGAAAGCCAACTTGAGAAAGCAAAGAATACAATAGAAAAAAACCTGCAAAGACAGGTAAAAAAGGGCATTGTAAACGAATCCGACATTAAAAAAACACTCTCTAACATAAAACCGACAACAAATCTTGAGGATGTTAAAGATGTGGATTTTTTGGTTGAGGCATCACCGGAAGATGAAGCCGTAAAGTTGGAGTTATTTAAAAAGCTCGACTCAATTGTTAAACCAGATGCCATTTTAGCATCCAACACATCATCCATCTCAATAACAAAAATAGCTATCTCGACAAAGAGACCCGACAAAGTGCTTGGTATGCATTTTATGAACCCTGTTCCGGTTATGGAGCTTGTCGAGATGATAAAAGGGCTTACAACAAGTGACGAAACATACGAAACAGCCATAGAGCTTGCAAAATCTCTCGATAAAAAGCCTGTTTTGTCGAAAGATTATGCCGGATTTATCGTAAACCGCATATTGATACCTATGATTAACGAGGCAATATATGTTCTTTATGAGGGCATAGCATCTGTTGAGGATATTGACAAAGCTATGAAGCTCGGTACGAATCAACCAATGGGACCACTGACTTTGGCTGACTTTATCGGGCTTGACACTGTGCTTGCGGTGCAAAACGTTCTTTATGAAAACTTTAAAGACTCGAAATACAGACCTGCTCCGCTGCTCGTTAAAATGGTTGAAGCCGGGTATCTCGGAAGGAAAACCGGTAAAGGATTTTACGACTATAAATAGGAGGTCGATATGAAAAATTTGCTGCTTAAAACAGAAGGTAACATAACAACCTTAACAATAAACAGACCTGACAAACTTAATGCACTGGATTTGGAAACCATTAAAGAGCTTGACGAAGCAATAGCCTCTATAGAAGAAAACGATGATACCAGGTGCGTTATTGCAACAGGGGCAGGCGACAAGGCGTTTATCGCCGGTGCAGACATTGAATTTATGAAAAACTTAAATTCAATTGAGGCGTATGAGTTTTCGAGGAAAGGGCACAAAATCCTGCAAGCCATATCGGACTCGAAAAAGGTTTATATAGCTGCCGTTAACGGATACGCTCTCGGCGGTGGTTTTGAGATGGCTTTGGCTTGCGATTTTATATATGCTTCAAAAAACGCCAAGTTCGGATTCCCCGAGGTCACACTCGGCATTATGCCGGGTTTCGGTGGAACCCAGACGCTTGCAAGGATAACCGGTAAAAACATAGCAAGGCAGCTCATATTTACAGGCAGTATGATTGACGCCGATTATGCAAAATCCGTCGGGGTTGTGGTGGATGTTAAAGAAAATAAAGGAGAGTTGATGGAACTTGCTCAAAAAACAGCTTCTAAAATTGCAAACAACGGACCTATAGGCATAGCAATGGCAAAGAAAGCCATAAACAACGGATTTAATTTAACGCCTGATGAGGCATACAAATACGAAGGCACGCTGTTTGGCGTTTTGTTTGCAACAAAAGATGCAAAAGAGGGGCTTTCTGCATTTATTGAAAAAAGAAAACCAGAATTTAAAAATAAGTAGTTTTGGAGGATATTATGAATTTTGACTTAACGGATGAGGAAAAACTGGTTAGAGACACCGCAAGGGATTTCGCTCAAAAAGAACTAAAACCGATAGCCGCAGAAATAGATAAAAACCATAAAATACCGGATGAAATACTCAAAAAAATGGGTGAACTCGGATTTTTCGGTGTTTATGCACCGGAGGAGTACGGTGGAGCAGGCTTGAGTTTCGTCTCTTATGCTCTGGTTGTCGAAGAGATTTCAAAGGTATGCGCATCAACCGGCGTTCTGCTTTCTGCCCACACATCTTTGGCTGTAAACCCTATTTTGCAGTTCGGAAGCGAAGAGCAAAAGAAGAAATACCTGCCGCCTCTGTGCAGGGGTGAGAAAATCGGCTGTATTCTCCTAACGGAACCTGATGCCGGCAGTGATGCGGCAAACGTTCAAACGACCATTGAAGAAAAAGACGATTGCTATGTGGCAAACGGAAACAAAATTTTTGTCACAAACGGCGGATTTAAGGATATAGGAATACTGTTTGCAACAAAAGACAAATCTTTAAGACACAAAGGAATAAGTGCCTTTATCTTGGAGCTTGATTCCGAAGGCATAGAGCTTTTAAGAAATGAGGATAAAATGGGAATAAGGGGAACATACACATCCGCATTTGCCCTTGATAATGTTAAAATTCCGAAAGAAAACCTCCTCGGCAAAGAGGGTGACGGTTTTAAAATAGCTATGGATACGCTTGACGGCGGAAGGGTAGGAATAGCATCTCAGGCTTTGGGAATAGCAGAGGGGGCTTTTGAAAGAGCCGTTGAATATTCCAAAGAGAGGAAACAGTTTGGAAAACCGATAAGCGCTTTCCAAGCAGTTCAATTTAAACTTGCCGATATGAAAATGAGAATAGACCAGGCAAAATGGGTTACATATCAGGCTGCTTGGTTAAAGGATGCAAAAAGGCCGTTTATAATGGAATCTTCCGTAGCAAAAGCCGTGGCTTCAGAGGCTGCTACATACGTAACAAAAGAGGCTTTGCAGGTTTACGGCGGATACGGTTACATAACGGAATACGAAATGGAAAGGTTTTACAGAGATGCAAAAATAACCGAGATATACGAAGGAACAAACGAGGTTCAAAGAATAGTTATAAGCAAATTGATTACAAAATAATTTAATCTCTAAGGGGGAAGGCTTTAATGCACATTCAATCCGTTGTTTTGGCTGTTATCTTAATAGTCAGCCTTGCCATATTTTTTCAAAGGGTTTTCTATCTCTATTCCCTTTTAAAGAAACTCCAGCCAGAAAATAGGTACGACAGAGTTGGCGAGCGTATAAAATCTGCGATAGATAAGGGACTTTTGCAGTTATGCCACTTTAAGATAAAAGACCCTGACATTAACTACACCGGAATTTTCCACTCTATGTTATTCTTTGGCTTTATTGTCCTTCTTTTCGGTGAAATAGAGTTGATTTTAAAGGGCTTAATACCGGGCTTTGACTTTTCGTTTTTAGGGTACACCGGATATCATATCTATCTGTTTTTGGAAGACCTGTTTACATTTATAGTCCTTGTTGCAGTAGGTATGAGTTTGTTTAGAAGACTTGTATGGCATCCGAAAAAAGAAAACTACCATTTATCAGCCTACTTTATTTTGGGGTTAATCACTATTCTTATGCTCACACTGTTTTATATGGGGATGATGGACATAGCAAAAGAAGGAAAACCCGACAACTGGATGATTTTTTCTCAATTTCTATACAACATTTTTCATCCCAAATATTCGTTTGTCGGATATGAAATTGCTTACTGGATTCATATAATTTCGCTGTTGGCATTTCTGGATTTCATACCCCACTCGAAACATCTGCACATACTTGCGGGCATTCCGAACAACTATTTTGTTAACCTTGACGAATCCATAAATTTGAGACAGATAGATTTCGAAGATGAGTCACTCGAATCCTACGGTGTTGGAAAAGTCGAAGAGTTGACCTGGAAGCAGGTGTTTGACGGATATGCCTGTACGGAGTGCGGAAGATGCTCAAGCCTGTGCCCTGCTGCAAATACTGGAAAATTACTGGTTCCTAAAGAGGTTATACTGGCAGCAAAGGACAATATTCTCGAAAATGCCAACATCGTGCTTGGAAAAGAGGAAGATAACGACGAAAAAAGGGTTCCTCTGTTTAAAGACTACGAACTTGATCTGCCTGAAAAAACCTATGTTGAATATCAGGCAAGCATTCCTGAAAAGGCGCTTTTCCAATGCACAACCTGCGGAGCCTGTCAGGCTGTCTGCCCTGTTAGCAACGAGCATATCAGAAATATGATAGATATGAAAAGATATCTCGTTATGACCGAGGGACGATTTCCTGAAAAACTTATGGAAGCCTTCAACAATATGGAGATAAACGCCAATCCGTGGGGAATAAACAGGGATTACAGAGCCGATTGGGCAAAAGATTTGGATGTTAAAACAATTGAGGATGAGCCGGAGCCTGAGATTTTATATTTCGTCGGGTGCGCCGGAGCCTTCGATGACAGAGGAAAAGCAATAGCAAGGTCTTTTGCAAAGATACTGAACAAAGCAAAAGTAAATTATGCAATTCTCGGCAAACAAGAGAAGTGTTGCGGTGACAGTGCCAGGAGGCTTGGAAACGAATACCTGTTTTATAACCTGGCAATGGAAAACATAGAAACATTTAAGGCTCACAACATAAAAAAGATAGTCGTAACCTGCCCTCACGGATATTACACGCTTAAAAACGAATATCCGAAACTCGGCGGCGATTTCTTTGAGGTTGTTCATCACACTCAATTCATAAAAGAGCTTATCGATTCAGGACGTTTAAATGTTAAAAGCGACTTTAACAGCAAGGTTGTATTTCACGACTCCTGTTATCTCGGAAGACACAGCGGAATATACGATGACCCGAGAAACATACTGAAAAAAGCCGGTGCAAATCTCGTGGAAACAGAAAATTCTCGCCAAAAGAGCTTCTGCTGCGGAGCCGGCGGCGGTATGATGTGGGTTGAGGAAGAAGGTGAAAGAATTAACAAGGTCAGAACAAAAGAACTTGCTCAGACAGACCCGGATGTTATAGCAACGGCTTGTCCGTTTTGTATGATTATGCTGGACGACGGCGTAAAGGATTTATCTTACGACAACATACAGGTTGAAGATATCGCTCAGATTGTTGAAAAAGAACTTGAAAATTAAAAGGGAGCATCAGGCTCCCTTTTTTATCCTTTTGAGAAATTGGAGATGATAGAAAAGTTAAAATCGATTCTCAATAAAGATATTAAGAGAATAAAAGAAAAAGAAAAACAAGCCGCAGTTGTTCTGCCGCTCATAAAAAAGGGCGATAATCTCAGTCTTTTATATGAAAAAAGAGTTGACAACGGCTCTCTGCACGGCGGTCAGATATCCTTTCCTGGCGGTTCTATAGAACCGACAGACAGAAGCATAGAGTACGCTGCTTTAAGAGAAACAGAAGAAGAAATCGGCATTAATATGAATGAGATAGAAATCTTAGGTGCGCTGGATGCAACCGTTACGCTGCGTTCGGATTTTGCGGTTTATCCGTTTGTCGGGGTTCTTCATAGCAGCAATTTTAATATCAACAAACAGGAGGTAGAAAATCTGTTCGACATACCTCTTGATTATCTGATTAAAATTCACCCGTTCGAACAACGCCCATACACATATAAAAACGGGATTTATACCACATTGATAATAGAATACAGTAATGAAACGGTTTGGGGCGCCACAGCGAGAATAACCGATATGCTGATAAAAAAAATTAAAAAGGCTATGGATTTCGGAGGAAAAAATGGAGTATGAAACGTTAAAATTAAGTTATAAGGATAAAATAGGCATAATTACGTTCAATAGACCCGATAAGCTAAACGCTATGTCGCAAAAATTTTTTGAAGAACTATCGTCCGCCACAAAAGAGATGGACGATAACGATAACGTTGTTGTTGTAATAATAAACGGCGAGGGAAAAGCGTTCTCTTCAGGATTGGATTTTTACGACTTCTTGCAAAATTTCACAAATAACAAACAGGTTAAAACCGAAGAAGAGTTTTTGAACGAAAATGTTATATTTATGCAGGACAGCATAAGCTCGATAGAAAATTCCAAGAAGATATATATTGCGGCAATTCACGGATACTGCGTAGGCGGCGGGCTGGATTTGGCATCAACCTGCGACATAAGAGTAGCCTCTCAGGATGCTGTTTTTTCTATACTGGAAACACAGATTGGTGTTGTTGCCGACCTGGGTTCCATTCAAAGACTGCCGCGAATCATAGGAGAGGGGAATGTGAGACTTCTTGCATACACATCTATGAAAATAGATGCAAAAAAGGCTTTGTCTATGGGTCTTGTAAATGAAATCTACAAAGACAAAAACGAGATGCTTGAAGGAGCTTTTAAAATAGCAGAAGAAATCGTATCAAAACCAAAAGAGGCTGTTTTGGGCACAAAAACGGCTCTAAATTACGGGCTAACCCACACACCGGGGGAGTCTTTGAGATTTGCGGCTCGGTTTAACGCAAATTTATTTGATTATGACACAGTTAAAAACAGGTTTTTGAGCAACGTCAAAAAGTAAATTTTTGATAAATATCGATACTTAAATATTTAGAAAAAACGCTTGACAATAGGCAGTTTTCCTTTATACGGCGGATATCGAAGCGGAATGTCTATTTTTGTCGAGCGTTCCATCATCGCCCTTTTCTGACTGAATTCATTAAAGGAGTAAATTCCGTGATATGAACCCATTCCGCTTTCTCCTATGCCTCCAAACGGCAGATAGTTGCTTGACAAATGCACCAAAGTATCGTTAATTGTAACTCCGCCTGATTGTATTTGGCTTAATATCTTCTTCTTCATATCTCTATCTTGCGCAAAAAGATACAAAGCAAGCGGCTTTTCTTTTGAAATAATGAATGTTCTTATGCCTTCATAGTCCCTAAAGCGTAAAACAGGCAGAACAGGACCGAAAATTTCATCTTCCATAATTTTATCGTCGGGTTTTGCACTAACAACAGTAGGATATATGGTCAGCCTCTCTTTTGAATACTCACCCCCAAATATAATCTTGGTCTTATCTATCAAAGATAGTACTCTTTCAAAATGTCTTCTGTTTATTATTTTTGAATAATTTTCCTCAAAATTTTTCATAGATACATATTTTCTAACTTCATCCGTTAAAGCCTCAATAAATGTGTCGTAAACGGCCTCTTCAACGGCAAGATAGTCAACGGCAACACAGGTCTGTCCCGCATTAAAGAATTTACCCCACACTATACGCTTTGCAGCCATTTTTATATCTGCATCCTTCAACACTATTGCAGGCGTTTTACCGCCCAATTCAAGACAAACCGGAGTCAGATATTTTGCGGCTTTTTGCATAACCACCCGTCCTACTGCTGAATTTCCCGTATAAAATATTTTATCGAATTTGTGTTCAAGCAGCTCTTCGGCTACATCCCTGCCGCCGTTTACAACGGCAATGTAGCGTTTATCAAAACAATCCGAAATAATATTATCAATTAAAATTGCCGTATTTTCAGCAAATTCCGAGGGTTTCAAAACAGCCGTATTACCGGCTGAGATTGCACCTATAAGCGGCATTATTGACAAATGAAACGGATAGTTCCAGGGGCTTATTATTAAAACTGTTCCATACGGTTGATGGTAAATAAAGCTCTTTGCTGGCATATTCACAATGTCGGTCGGCACCTTTTTCGGCTTCATCCACGCCTTTAAATTGTCTATGACAAATTCAATCTCCTTTAGGACAAAACCCACCTCTCCGACAAACGACTCGAATCTCGGTTTGTTTAAATCTAGTTTTAAAGCGTTATATATGGCTTTTTCGTTCTTTTTTATGCACTTTTTTAATCTTTTGAGAGCCTTTAGTCTAAAAGCATACTCTTGTGTGGCTCCGCTTTTAAAAAAATTCCTTTGAGAAGACAAAAGCTCTTCAATATAAAACATAATACTTCCCCCCCCCTTTTT
>WGCD01000105.1 GCA_015493995.1 Desulfurellaceae bacterium | reverse complement strand
GTTTAAATAGAGATTCTAATTTTGGGTTATTAAATCGCACAAATAAACAACTACAATAATCGTATCTATCTAATTGAGATAGTCCTGTTCTTCCACGGTTTCGCCACTTCCAACCGATGTGCAAGCTTAAAAAGCAAAGACTCTTTTCCGTAAGCTGCCATAAAATGAACGCCTATGGGCAAACCGTCTGTTGTCGTAAAAAGCGGAACGCTCATAGCAGGTTGACCCGTTTGATTTGCCAGTTGCGTATATGGCATTCTGGAAAGCTGTTTATATGCAAGCTTTTCAATAATATCATCCAACGATATTACTTTCCCGAGACGCAACTTATCTATAAACCCCATCAGCAGTTTCTCCGTTGATGTAGGAACAACCTCGCCTATAAAAGCCGGCGGCTGAGCCATTGTTGGTGTCAAATATAAATCGTATTCACTATGAAACTCTCCCATTTTACGAGCCGCCAAATCCCACGTATGTTTTGCCCAACTCGCTTTCCAGATTGGTACAATCTCCCCTATTTTTGCAAGTATCCAGGATGACATCTCTATATCGGAAGATTTTATTTTCCTGCCCAGGATTTTTTCCAAATCTTTAAGCAAAAAAGCCACCTCACCGAACATGGAAACAATATAGCTTTGGGCAAGCTCTTTAAAATCAATATCCGGCGTTTTCTCCTCCACATCACAACCCAATTCCTCAAGCAGAGCCGCGGTTTTTAAAACTGCGTTCCTGCAGAGCGGATGAACGTCCGATGAAAGTGGATTTGCAACGCTAAAGGCTATTTTGAGTTTTTTAGGCGGTGTATCCATTGTTTTTAAGTAACTTCTTGCCGGCGGTTTAATCTCATACGGTGCGCCGGTATCTTCTCCCATAGTAACATCGAGCATAGCAGCAGAATCCCTAACGGAAACGGTTAAAGCGTGCTCAACCACAAGCCCCATCCATATTTCACCGTTTAGCGGTCCGTTAGGCGTTCTCCCTCTTGAGGGTTTAAGACCGAAAACACCGCAGCAGGATGCGGGTATCCTTATGGAGCCGCCTCCGTCGTTTCCTGTTGCAACAGGAACCATTCTTGAAGCAACGGCTGCCGCAGAACCTCCGCTTGAACCACCGGGCGTTCTTGACAAATCCCATGGATTTTTTGTTGCTCCGAAATATTCCGGTTCAGTTGTCCCCATCAAACCGAATTCCGGCACATTTGTCTTTCCGATAATCAATGCTCCGCTGTTTTTTATTCTTTTTACAAATTCAGAATCGATATCCGGCACAAAATCCCTAAGTAATTTTGAACCCATTGTGTATCTAACCCCTTTGTAAAGCTGGGAAATATCCTTTAAAAGCATAGGCACTCCGGCAAAAACTCCCGTTTTGACACCTTTCTTAACAATTTCTTTTGCTTCATCGTACATCTTTGTTATAACAGCGTTAAGTTGAGGATTTAGCTTCTCTATTTTTGAAATTGCCGCCTCTAAAACCTCATCGGGGGTCACCTCTTTCTTTTTTATCAATTCGGATAGACCTATTCCGTCATATTTTTCATACTCTTTGAATGCGGAGCTCATATTCATACCTCCTAATTCGTATTTAAACAATGCTACTAAATCTTTTAACGTTATTCAAATTATACTCAAAAAAACATCCGCTGAGCGTAAATTATTTTGTTTTATATATCAAACGCACAAAAAACTTGACAAATTTTCAAAAATCATAATTATTGGATAGCTTATTTTTAAAAGCGGAGGATGGTATGGATAACCCTACGTTGGAAGAATTGAAAGAAAGGCTCTTATATCTTAAAAAAGAGATAATTTCAAGAATAAAGGAAAACAGCGAAAAAATTAATGGCATTCAAATTAAGGGTGACGAGGGCGATTTCTCTAATGCCGTTTACTCCAGAGAAATTATATACGACCTGATAGAAAAAGACAGAAAACACCTAAAAGAGATAGAAGAATCTCTCTACGATATAGAACAGGGCACATACGGACAGTGTAAAAGGTGCGGACATGAGATTGAGACAGAGAGAATGAAAGCCAAACCGACAGCAAAATATTGTATAAAATGCAGAAATATTGTTGAGACTTCAGGATAGCTTCGATAGTATATTAAACCTTCTTTTTCCAAAACACTGCCTCTTCTGCAAAGCTAAAAGCGACTGGTATATTTGTAAAGATTGTTTAAAAACCATAAAGCCGTATAAAGGCAACAGATGCAGGATATGTTCAACACCTATTGCTGCAACTCAAAAACCTGCCGTCTGCCCGATTTGTTTATCTAAAAAACGCTATTTCAATAAGGGTTTTTCACTGTTTAATTACGAAGAAGAACAGATAAAGAAACTTATCGAGTTTATTAAATTCAATGATTATCCTCAATTGGCTGCAATCTTGTTTGAGTTTTCAGGCAAGATAAAAAGTTTGGACATATTTTCAAATGCCGATTTTCTAATTCCTGTCCCTATGTATAAAAAAGATATTAGAAAAAGGGGATACAATCAATCTGCCGTAATAGCCAAAACCCTTTCGAAAATAACAAAAATTCCGGTTCACTACGACTGTTTAAATAAAATAAAGCAAACAGAAAAGCAGGTCGGTTTAAACTATGAAAAAAGAACTAAAAACCTCTCAAAGGCTTTTGAGGTTGGCAAAAAGTGCTTCAATAAAAGATACACGGTGGTTTTGGTTGACGATGTTTTCACAACAGGCTCAACCCTAAACGAGTGCGCAAAAACTTTGTTAAGAAAGGGCATAAAAAGCAATTTCTTCACGCTTGCAACAACACCGTTCAAAGCCTAACCCTTGGCTATTTCAACCCTGTTTCTGCCGTTTCTTTTTGCTGCATAGAGCATTAAATCCGCAATGGAGATAGACTCCTCAAGCGAATGCCTTCTATATGTATATGGGTCAAGTCCCAACGAAACGGTAACGGACACATTGATATCACCGGCTCTTATCGGGTTTTCAGATACCTGCTTCTGTATTCTTTTTGCCACATTGATAATATTGTCTATATCCTTTTTGCCGAATTCCAATTCAAAGATTATGAGAAACTCCTCTCCTCCGTATCTTATGACAACATCCTCCGCTCTTGTGTAAATAATAAGCCTTTTGGCAATGTTTCTCAATACAATATCGCCTACATCGTGTCCGAAGGTATCGTTAACATCCTTGAAATGGTCTATATCAACCATAGCCACGGCAACTCTTCTTAATGAAATAGTGTTCTTTTTTTCCTGAAGGTATAGTCTGTTGTAGAGCCTTGTCAGTGCATCTATTCTGCTGACCTTCCTTTCTCTAAGCAACAGATAAATCTGAAATGCCGTGGTAAATATTACTATAAACATAAACATTATAAGATATTTAAGATACATCCTTAAAGGAATAAGCGATTTTTCAATCTTTTTATCCGTTATGGTTGAAATATCCAACGCCAAAACAGCCTGCATTTTTTTATTTATGATTATCGGATGGAGATAGGTTATCCAAAGGGAGGCTATATTCTTTTGAACGGTAAAAATATCCTTCTTTGTCTTAAAGCATACATCCCATATATTGCTTACCGGAATAAATATTTGATTAAAAGCTCCTCTTTCTTTGGCTATTTTCGAGCCGTCAAGAAGATACCTGTACCTTCCCTTCTTGTCTTTGTATATAACATAAACGTATTTCATCTCGTCGTTTACATAAAGAGACAGAATCTTATCGAGCTTTTCCCTTAATTTTTTATTGTATTTGAGCTGCTCATACATACTGCCCTGTTTTATGTTCAATGTTATGTTTCCGGCTATGGCTTTAACGATTCTTTTTAAGTTGTTTAACTCCATATTTGTTACATTGGCAGATGTGTAGCGCATCGTAGAGTCGAACTTGGTATATATCCATACCGTTGAAATAAATAAAATAAGCAGAAGGAATATAAGTGCCCTCTGCACTTGAAGCACGTGCTTAAACATAGCTATTCCACAAACTGATAAAACTGTTTAGGAAGACGGATGTGTTTTGCTTTTATTGTCTTTTTGTTAAAAATCAAAACCGGTCTTCCCTTCTGCCAGAACAAAGCACCCACGGCAAAGGGCGTATGTATGTAAGTGTTGTAATTTGTTACAAAAATGAGCTTGCTTATACAGCTCTTTTTTATCTGTTTAATATTGTCGGTTATTATAATGTCAGCCTTTTGGCAGCTGTTGACAAAAACAATATGGTCTATCTTACCTTTTTGTCTGTTTAAAAATTCCTTATCCATCAAATCAACGCATACAACTTTCTTTTTTACCAAGCTGTGGGCTATCGTGGCAACGAGCTTTATTTTAACATCCGTCAGGGTTAAAGAAAAGGCAAACAGTGAAAAAAATATGAAAAAAGATACAACACTAAAAACAATCTTTTTCAAAATTTATACTCCACTCCGAACCACACGGTTCTGTCAAAATCAGGAACCCTTTTTAAAATCGTTTTATTACCGTTTAACGGATTGATGCGCATATAGTCGGTTCCTATGCCTCTGTTTAGAAGATTGTTGCCCTTTAAATATAAGGTTAAATTTCTTGTCGCCTCGTATGTAACGGTAGAATTCAGGTTAAATGCCGGTTTCTGGTCATCGTATCCATCCCTATAGGATAGACTGTTAAACAAATCAAATTTACCGATTTTGTTGAAGAAAGCCACATAACCGCCGTAAAATTTATACAGTTTGTTTGATCTTAAATAGTAAATCCAGTCGTTAAAAATTATACTGTTTAAAGGGTCAAAGTTATACTTATATTTAAACGAAAGGTTGTTCAATTTCTCTTTTATTGGAGAGTTTTTATATTCTTTTCCGTTGAAGTATATAGCATCTGTGTAGTAGGTTTTAGAGGCAAGCAAGGAGTAAACCGATGAGTTGTGCCTGTATTTAAGCTCACTTGACAGGCTAAATGCTCTTTGCGCATCTACTGCGTTTTTGCTCAACAAATTTTGGTAGTACATAACATAGGAAGAGGGGGCAAGAGAACCGAAAAACAGAAAGGTTTTAAAAGTTACGGGCGTATTGTTAAAAATATAACCGAATCTGCCGCTGTACAAAGACATATTCTTAACAGAGCCGTTTTCGTAGTATCTATCGGTTTTTAAAGATGTCACAACGACGTTTTTCGGATTTAGGAAATAGTGATTTTCAAAATATGCAGACAGGGAATACTCCGTATCGTAGTCACTCTGCGGAACGTTTACATCGCCCAACTCCTGTTTTTTGAACAAGAATTTTTTATATCTGACCCTCGTTCCCAAAAGCAGTGAATCACTTTTCATCTTGAATGTTTTTAATAGTTTAAAATCGCTCATCTGCTCTTCAAGGTCAATATGCATATGGTTGTATGTATAGTTATACGTATAGTGATAAGGAGGAAAAGGAATATTTATATTAACCGGTATGTATCCCAAAGGTGAATCAGAATCCTGAATATTATCGCTGTATATGTATGAGTAGTTTAAAGAGGCTTTAAGGCTTTTATCGTCGGATGTGTAGTATATGCCGCCGTATAGATAGTAAAAATCGGTATTATTTCTATTAACACTCATATCCCAGCTTTGACCTATAAAATTATCCATACTGCCGGCTGTAGTCTGAAGCTCCAATCGGTAGTTTTTTGTATCGTACTCACCGTATAAATCATAAATATCCTTATCTTTTGATAAGTCGTATGTCTTGTTGTAGTATTTGAGCCTGTGGTCATATTTATTTCTATTCAACCGTCTGTGGTTTAGATACAACAAATAGGAGCTGTCGTCGTTGCTTTTTGCCTGATAAAAATAGGTGTCAAATGTGTTGTAGCTTCCGTAGTAAGCACCCGCTACCGTAGCATTCTCCCTATAGCCCTTTTTTGTGTACATCTTAATTACAATCACAGATGTAGTAAACCCTATCTCGTAGGAAGGAAGTCCAAGATACACCTCTATGTGGTCTATATAGCCCAAATCCATTTGACTTATAAGTTGAAAGCCGTTTCCGCTGAACGGTTCAACAAGTTCCCTGTCGTTTAAATAGACAATTATCGGATTGAAGGTGTTCACCTGATACGGAGCATACGCAACGTCCCCCAATCCCGACGCATTCTCGCCGTATCTTGCAAAAGGGATATAGTTAATCAGTTCCTTAAGAGACTTAATCTTCATTCTATCCAAATCAGCCCGAGTGAAAACTATGAGATATCCTGCGCTCTCTTTTTTTGTTTTGGCGGACAAATCGGCTTTTTGGGCATATTGAAAAAGAAGGCTGTTTATATCGTACGCATTTGACAAGACTGTATATAATGTAAAAATTGTTATTAAAAGAAGTATTTTTAATATTTTCGGCTTTGTTTTAAAACATCCGGTTTTCATCATATTACCAAACACTTTCCAAAAATTAACTTAAAAAG
>WGCD01000104.1 GCA_015493995.1 Desulfurellaceae bacterium | reverse complement strand
GGATATAGCCAAAGATGTTGTTAAAATAGCTTTCAATGATTTTGGAAAGCAGGATGAAAAACTTATACATTTTGCAGATGCCTACGCCTCTGAAAAAAGAAAAGAAGTTTGGGAGAATGTTGGCATTTCCCCGAGAAATATAGATAGGGAAGTTGTTGAAATTATGCATAGAACCCACATAGGCGTTGATCATGAACCACTCTCTTTGATTGCGCAGGGTTTGAGAGCCTCTTTAGGTGACGGCTGGGGCGGTTCTTTAATTGCAACCGAGCTTCAGGACGTTTTATTCGGTACGCCTCAGATAAGCAAATCCGAGGCTAATCTCGGCGTTTTGCAGGAAGATAAGGTTAATATCATTGTTCACGGACACGAACCTGTTATGGCTGAGAAGGTTGTCGAAGCTGCAATGGACCCTGAGATGATAGAATATGCAAAAAGTAAGGGTGCAGCAGGTATAAACCTTGCCGGTATGTGCTGCACAGGGCTTGAATTATTGATGAGGGATAATATTCCTATAGCCGGTAATTATCTGCAGCAGGAATTGGCTATTGTTACAGGAGCCGTTGAGGCTATGATTGTTGATGTTCAGTGCATAATGCCTGCTTTGGTTGATGTTGCAAGGTGCTATCATACGAAAATCATTGATACAAGCCCGATAGCCACTTTCCCTGGAGCTACGCATATAAAGTTTGACGAATCAAGAGCGGATGAGATAGCAAGAGAAATAGTTAAAACTGCTATAGATAATTTTGAAAACAGAGTTCAGACGAAGGTTCATATTCCCAAAGGTAAAAGTGAAGCCATAGGCGGCTTTTCCGTTGAGGCGACTGTTGAGGCTTTGGGTGGCAGCCTTGCTCCTTTGGAGGATGCCATAAAATCCGGAAAAATCAGAGGTGTTGCGGGAATAGTCGGATGCAATAATCCAAAGGTTAAACATAACTCCAACCACATAGCCATAGTCAATGAACTCATTAAAAACGATATACTTGTTATAGGAACAGGATGTTGGGCAACAGCTTGCGCAGAATACGGCATATTTTTACCTGAATATGCAGAAAACGCCGGCGAAGGATTAAAAGCTGTATGTAAAGCCTTGGGTATTCCTCCCGCACTCAATATGGGTTCTTGTGTTGACTGCTCAAGAATGCTTGTTATAGCAGATTTAATGGCTAGGGATTTAGGCGTTGATATATCGGATTTGCCTCTTGTAGGTTCTGCAACCGAGGCAATGACGGAAAAAGCCGTATCCATAGGAACATATTTTGTTGCAAGTGGTATTTATACGCACCTTGGTGTTGTTCCGCCGGTTATGGGAAGCCAAGAGGTAATAAACATTTTAACCAAAGGAGCTATGGACTTGGTTGGAGGAGCGTTCTTTATAGAGCCAAATCCGGTCAAAGCTGCCAAGGTTATGACGGAATATATTGAGAAAAAAAGGAAAGCTTTGGGTATATAAAATTAAGGGGGTGTTTGACCCCCCTGTTTTTTTTGGAGTATGGAATGGATAAAAGATATATAGACAAAATATTATCCAAATATAATGAACCCTCCGGCAAACTGCTCGGAATTTTGGAAGATATTCAGGAAAAAGAAAAATACTTATCTAAAGAAGCACTCAAATATGTCTCTGAAAAAATCGGTGTTTCTTTTTCTCAAATTTACAGTATTGCAACGTTCTATTCTTTTTTTAACCTTCAGCCTGTCGGTGAGCATATAATCAGCGTTTGTATGGGAACAGCCTGCCACGTAAGGGGTGCCGTTGAGATTTTAAATAATATTCAATATCTGCTTGGTGTCGGTGTGGACGAATCCACAGAGGATGGTAAATTTTTCTTAACGACGGAAGATAAACACTTCTCGGTCAATACAGCACGATGTTTCGGATGCTGCTCTATGGCTCCTGTTGTAAGAATAGACGATAAAATATACGGATACGTAAAAATCAAGGATTTGCCGAAAATATTAAAGGAGTACGGGTGGGGCAAAAAATGAAAATTACAACAAAAAAAGAACTGGAAGAAAAAGCTAAATTAGGTGCAAAAAAACTAAATCCTAAGGATAAAATCAGAATAAGCGTAGGGCTTGCGACATGCGGTATTTCTGTTGGCGGTGACAATGTTTATGATGAGTTTGACAGATTGATAAGAAAAAGAAAGATAAACAATATATTTCTGACTAAAACGGGCTGTATAGGATTTTGCAAAGAGGAACCTTTGGTAAATATAAAGATACCGAATATGGCAATTGTGGTTTTACATAAGGTTGAAAAAAAAGATGTTGGTTTAATCCTTGATGCACTTGAAAAAGGAAGCGATAAATTTGAAAAAGTTCTGTGTCAGATAGATAAATGGGAACACATAACAAGCGATGAATTTGAATACGGAAAACGGTTTGATAACGCGCTTTTGTGGAGGGAGCTTGAATTTTTTAAATATCAGAAAAAACTGGTTATGCGAGATGCCGGAATAATTAACCCTGAGGATATAGACGAATATATAGCCGTAGGTGGATATCAGGCTTTATATAAGGCTTTGAGTTTTATGAAGCAGACAGATGTGATAGATGAGGTTAAAAAATCAGGTCTGCGCGGAAGAGGAGGAGCAGGCTTTCCTACCGGTTTAAAATGGGAATTTGTATATAAAGAAAAAAATGATGAAAAATATATAATTTGCAATGCCGATGAGGGCGACCCCGGTGCTTATATGAACAGGAACGAGATGGAATCAGACCCTCACTCCGTTATTGAGGGTATGATTATAGGCGGATATGCTGCGGGTGCACATAAGGGTATAATTTATATAAGGGCTGAATATCCTCTGGCTTTAAAAAGACTTGAAAAAGCTATAAACGATGCAAGAAATTACGGTTTGCTGGGCAAGAATATATTTAATAGTGGTTTTGATTTTGATATTACCATAGCAAGAGGGGCAGGTGCATTTGTCTGCGGAGAGGAAACTGCGCTGATTGCCTCTATTGAAGGCGAGATAGGAAGACCAAGACCAAGACCACCATTTCCGGCTCAAAAAGGTCTATGGGGAAAGCCTACGAATATAAACAACGTTGAAACTTGGACAAACATACCGATAATTACACTCAAAGGCGGAGATTGGTTTAAGCAGTTCGGCTCAAAGGATAATAGCGGAAGCAAGGTTTTTTCTCTCGTAGGTAAGGTTGAAAATGTCGGTCTTGTTGAGGTGGAGCTTGGGACGCACATAAGAACAATTGTCGAAAACATAGGCGGTGGCGGAGCAGGCGGAAAAAAAGTAAAAGCCGTTCAGACAGGAGGACCCTCGGGCGGGTGCATTCCTTCAAGCCTGTTTGATACGCCGGTTGACTATGTAAATTTGGCAAAGGTCGGGTCAATTATGGGCTCAGGCGGTATAGTGGTTATGGACGAAGATACCTGTATGGTGGATACGGCACGGTATTTTTTGGATTTTACTGTTGATGAATCGTGCGGAAAATGTGTTCCTTGTCGTGAAGGATTAAAACATATGCTTAATATTTTGGACAGAATTACAAAGGGTGAGGGTGTAAAAGATGATATAACAACGCTGCAGGAACTTGCATCTACCGTTAAAGCTACATCTCTATGCGGACTCGGCCAAACAGCACCCAATCCTGTTTTAACAACCATACGGTATTTCAAAGACGAATACGATGCTCACGTTATTGATAAGCGCTGCCCGGCAAAGGTTTGCACAAATCTTATAGAGTTTGTTATAGATGAAGATAAGTGTACCGGATGCGCTGTCTGCGCCAAAAGATGTCCTGTAAAAGCTATAGACGGTGAAATAGGTAAATTTTACAACATTGACCAAATAAAGTGTATCAAATGTGGCACCTGTTTGGATGTGTGTAAGTTTGATGCCGTACTAAAAATATCGGAAGGGCTTAAAAATGAGTGATAAAGTAAATGTTTATATAAATTCTAAAAGGTATCAAGCCATAAAAGGAGAACCGCTTTTAAACGTTGCAAGAAGAAATAGAGTGGATATTCCTGCTTTGTGCTATGAGGAATCTTTAAAACCCTACGGTGCGTGCAGATTGTGTCTTGTTGATGTTAAAGAAGGTGCAAAAAAAGGGCTTACAACCTCCTGCACGCTTGCCTGTAGTGAGGGTTTGAGCGTTGTAACCGACACAGATGAAATAAAAAAGCACAGAAAAGTCCTGTTTGAGCTTTACCTATCTCAAGCTCCCAGCTCCGAAAAGATAAAAGATATGGCGGCTCGCTATGGAGTTTTTGCTACACGTTTTGAATTAAAACATCAAGAAAACGATAAGCTTAACTCTAAATGTGTTCTGTGCGGTTTATGTGTAAGGACATGTAATGAAATTATGGCTGCCGGGGTTATAAATTTTATAGGCAGAGGTCATAATACAAAGATTAACACACCCTATTTTGAATCAAGCGATGTATGTTTGGGCTGCCGAGCCTGCCTTGAGGTCTGCCCAACAAAAGCCATAACAATTGAAGATAGGTCTAATATAAGAATTATGGCTTCCTGGAGCAATACCGAAGTAGAGCTAAAAAAATGTGCTGTCTGCGGTAAATATTACGCTCCTGAAAGGCTTGATGAAAAAGTCGATTCTCTGTTTTATTATAAAGATAAAGACGAAAAATTAAAGGATATGTGCCCTGAATGCAGAAAAAAATATGCTGCAAAAAAACATACACTTATTGTGAAAGGAGAGGCGGAAAAATATGCCAAGTAAAGAAAAAGAGAAGCTGTTTGATACGGCGAATATGCTAAAAGAAAAGACTCTGAAAAGCTCGGATACAAATTTCAGGGTGGTTGTAACAGGTAAGGGGGGAGTTGGAAAAACGACGACAAGTGCCGTTTTATCTCATCTGTTCGCAAAAGACGGTTATAACGTGCTTGCTGTTGATGAAGACCCGCAGATGAACTTGCCCTATGCACTTGGAGTTGATAAGGATAGAGCAAAAAACATAGTGCCTTTGTCTCAAAATCTGGATTATATTGAAGAAAAAACAGGTGCAAGACCCGGAACATCCTGGGGTCTGTTTTTAAATCTAACACCGGATATAAGTGATGTTGTTGATAAGTTCGGTATAAAAGCCAAGGATAATATAAATATCCTCGTTATGGGGACTGTTGTTCAGGCTGCAACAGGCTGTTTATGTCCTGAAAATGCACTGCTTGATGCCGTTATGAAGTATATTGCTTTGAGAAAAAAAGAGATAATAATTATGGATACTCAGGCAGGTGTTGAGCACTTCGGAAGGGCTCTTGCAAAGGGGTTTAAACACTGTGTCGTTGTTACCGATTATACGTTTAACGCAATGGATGTGGCAAAACATACGGCAAATCTTGCTAAACAGATAGGAATACCCAATATATATCTGCTTGTGAATAGGGTTAGAAGTCAAAAAGATATTGATAAAGCCAGAATGTATATAAAAGATGAAGATACCGTTTTTAAAGGCGTTTTTTTCTCTCCTTATTCTGAAGAGATGTTGGATATAGAGCCGCTGGTCACTCCTTTGATTGAAAAGGAGATTGAGTATATAGGAACAATAAAAAAACTAAAGGAAGATATTGAAAAAAACAATAATTTACTTGAAAAAAAATGATAAGCTGGTAAATTATATTGATATTGGGAGGCGATTATGAATATTGCTCAAAGGTCTAAAGTTCTTATAGGTTTTCTTGTTGTTTTTAATGTTGTTGTATGGGGTTTGCTGCTTTTTGCCACCCGTTTTTCATACTCAATGATTAGCTTGGGGGCTTTGGCTTATTTTTTTGGTTTAAGGCACGCATTTGACGCCGACCATATAGCTGCAATTGATAATGTAACAAGAAAGCTTAGACAGGATAACAAAAAGCACGTTGCAGTGGGGCTGTTTTTTTCGCTTGGGCACTCGACGGTTGTTTTGCTTATGTCTATCGTTATAGTGATGATAGTCAGAGGTTTTTCACCTACAATTAAAATGTTTCAAAATGCCGGAGGTGTTTTTGGGACAATTGTTTCTGCAGGTTTTTTAACAATAATCGGAATTATAAACCTATTTATTTTAAAAGACCTGTACTCTATTTTTAAAACCTATAAAAAAAGCGGTAGGGTTGATGAGAAAGTAGATAAGATGACAGAGGAGTTGCTTAGCAAGAGGGGGTTTATGGGCAGATTTTTCAATTTTATGTATAGGAAAATAGACACGAGTTGGAAAATGTATCCTGTGGGTTTTCTCTTTGGTCTTGGTTTTGATACGGCAACAGAAATTGCAATCTTAGGAATATCGGCTGCTCTTGCAAAAAATTCCCAAATTCCGTTGTGGGGGGTTATTTTATTTCCTCTTTTGTTTACAGCCGGTATGAGTCTTATGGACTCGCTTGACGGATTGGTGATGATGAAGATATACGATTGGGCAATGGTTGATGCTTTAAGGAAGATATTCTTTAATATGATTATAACGGCAACGAGCGTATTTGTTGCTCTTGCCATAGGAACGATAGAGTGGATTCAGGTTATTTCTCTTAAAATAAATATTAACTCCCCGTTTTTTAACTTTATAAACAACCTTAATTTTGAGGTGCTCGGTGTGGGAGTGGTTATTATAATGATAACAAGTTGGGTGTATGCTTTTGTTTACTACAAAAGGGTGCTGAGTTTAAAACATAGTCATTAGTTTGTGTTTATGTTGGTTCTTTAAAAATAAGGGGGTGAATTTTGAATTCCAAACAGATGAACGAATACTATTTAAGTATGCTTGATGATGTCGATGAGAGATTGGATAGCGTATGTGATAAGGAATCGGAAGAGGAATTTCAAAGAAAATTAGAGGAAAAGGGTTTTGCAAGAAGAGATTTTTTGAAATGGACATCTTTTATGACAGCCGCCTTAATGCTGCCCCCGGTTTTTGAATCACGCATTGCAAGGGCTGCTGCAATAAAACAAAGAACCCCAATCATCTGGCTTCATATGGCAGAATGCACAGGATGTACGGAAAGTTTTTTGAGGACAAGAGAACCGGATATTGCCCAGCTTATTTTTGATAAGATTTCACTTGCCTATCACGATACTCTTATGATGGCATCCGGTGAGAGAGCCGAAAAGAGCTTGGAGGATGCTATTAAAAGATACAAGGGTAAGTATATATGTGTTATTGAAGGTGGAATACCCACAAAAGACGGAGGTATATATTTAACAATAGGTTCAAAAGGTGAAACAGGATTATCAAAAGCAAAAAGAATAACAAAAGATGCGAGATTGACGCTTGCATTCGGTACTTGTGCGGCTTTTGGCGGTGTTCAGGCTGCCTATCCTAATCCGACAGGGGCAAAGGGTGTTAGAGATGCGCTTGGTATAGAAATTGTAAATGTATCGGGTTGTCCCCCAAGCAGTATAAATATGGTTGGCACAATCCTTCATATACTTCTTTTTGATAAAATTCCTCCGCTCGACGAAATTTACAGGCCGCTGTGGGCATACGGCTCCAGGATTCACGACTACTGTGAAAGAAGGGCTCATTTTGATGCAGGTGAATTTGTGGAAGAGTGGGGTGACGAAGGAGCCAAAAAAGGTTGGTGCTTATATAAAATGGGATGTAAGGGTCCTTTGACTTACAACAATTGTCCGAGATACAGGTTTAATCAGGGAACTAACTGGCCGATTGGCGGAGGGCACGGATGTATAGGGTGTTCAGAGCCTAATTTCTGGGATACGATGACACCGTTTGAAGAGCCAAACGAAAAGGCTGGCATAAGAATCCCGGGAGGAAACGGTGTTGAAGCCACAAGTGATAAAATAGGCAGCTTCTTGGCAGGAGCAACGGCAGCAGGTATAGGTGTTCACGCAATAGGCAGTATAATTAGAGCCAAAGCCGAGAAAAAGACGGGAAAAATAGATGATAAGGAGAGCAAATAATGCCTGATAAAAAACATGTAGTCATTGACCCTATCACAAGAATAGAAGGTCATTTAAGAATAGAAGTAGATGTAAAAAACGGCAAGGTTGAGGATGCTTGGAGTACAGGGACGCTCTGGAGAGGCATTGAGCCAATATTGCAGGGCAGGGATATACGTGATGCAGGATTATTGGTTCAAAGAATCTGCGGTGTTTGTACCTGGTCACACTACGAGGCAAATACTATGAGTGCAGAAGTGGCTTTGGGCATTAAACCGCCTACAAACGCCAGGCTGGTTAGAAACTTGATAAATGCGAGTGAATTTATGCATGACCATACGGTTCACTTTTATGCTTTAGCTTCACTTGATTGGGCTGATGTAGGCGGAGCGCTGAAAGCTGATCCTCAAAAAGCCAGCGATTTAGCTCATCAATTTTCAAAACAGCCATATAATGCTTCGGCTGACCACTACAGAGAAATTATTGAAAAATTAAAAAAGTTTGTTGCAAGCGGTCAGTTGGGTCCATTTGCAGGGGCTTACATAGGAAACAAACTATACAAATTACCGCCTGAGGGTGATTTGATACTAATATCTCACTACTTGGATGCTTTATATACCCAGGTTATCTTGGCTCAAATGATGGCAATATATGGAGCAAAAAATCCGCACCCCCAAAGCCTTGTTGTAGGCGGTATAACAAGCGTTATGGATATGCTTGATGCCAGAAGAATAGGACAGTATGCATCAAAATTGGAAGATGTCGGTAATTTTATACAGCATGCTTACTTGCCCGATATTGACCTTGTGACATATTTTTATAAAGATGAGTTTAAAGAAAACATAGGATGCGGCGCAGAAAATTTCTTAAGTTACGGCGGATTTCCAGAGACCAATGATTGGGAGGCTGAATTTAGGTATTTACCTCAGGGAGTTATATACAACAGGGATTTATCCAAGGTTGAAAAGGTAAATAAACAGTTCATAACGGAGAGTATAGCTCATTCTTGGTACAAAGGACCAAATGAAGGTATCTATCCGGGCAAAGAGGATACAGTTCCAGAATATACAGGCTTAAATAAAGACGGAACGGTTAAAAGAAACGGAAAATACAGCTGGGTCAAGGCGCCGAGGTATAAAGGCAAAATGATGGAAGTAGGGCCGCTTGCCAGGCTTATGGTAGGATATGCTTCCAATCACAACAATATGAGAGATATGCTCGACAACTTCTTGGAAAAACACAGTGCAAATATCAATCAAATGTTTTCAACGGTTGGAAGAACCGCTGCAAGAGCATTGGAGACGGCATATATTTGGCACGGTGCTCATAGATGGATAAACGATTTGATAACAAATTTAAAACAAGGTGATGAAAGAACATGGACGCGTTTTGAATACCCTGAGCAGGAAACCAATACGGCTGTTGCCCTTTATGAAGCGCCTCGCGGCTCACTTGCTCACTTTGTTAGAATTAAAGGAAAGGATGTTACCCACTATCAGGTTGTTATTCCCTCTACATGGAATGCATCTCCAAGAGACGAAAAAGGGCAAAGGGGAGCATACGAGGAAAGTTTGATTAATATACCTGTTCCGGATACGGATGAGCCTCTTGCTATTTTGAGAACAGTTCATTCTTTCGACCCTTGTATGGCGTGTGCCGTACATCTTGTAGATGTGGACAATGACAAGATTAAAAAGTTTAAGGTAGAGGTTTAAAATGACCGTATATGATAGAAAATATGATTGGACAGTTGCCATAAGGATTCTGCACTGGGTAACATTTATAGCCATAGGAATCCTGACATTTACGGGTTTTTATATAGCAAGCCCGTTTTGGTTTATACACACACCCGGAACAAAAGAGGCTTATAACATATTCTCTATGGCAAATGTTAGGCTGATTCACTTTATTACGGCTTATGTGTTTATTTTTGCCATAATTTTAAGAATATATCTTGCTTTCGTTTCCAGAGTAGATGCCGATTGGAAAGAATTTATGTTTAGATGGCTCAATATAAAAGAGTGGATTGCAACGCTTAAAAATTATCTTACATTTAAGCCATACGGAGTGGAGGGTTTAAAGAGCAAATACAATCCTGTTCAATCGTTGGCGTACTTTGCTTTTATTTGTTTTTCTATTTTGCAGATAGTTACAGGAATAATTCTTTATACTATGAACGATAATTCCATAAGAGGTATGTCTGCTGTTCAAAAGTTTCTATTTCCCGTAGTGCAGCTGTTTGGCGATTATCCGTATATACGTTTAACGCACCATCTGCTCACCTGGTTTTTTATAATTTTTGTGTTAGCTCATGTATATATGGTTATTGCACACGATATAGGAGAAAAAAACGGCTCTCTTTCTTCGATATTTACAGGCTATAAGTACGAAAAAGATAATGAATGAATTATGCATCATAGGGTTAGGGAATCTCATTCTCGGTGACGAGGGTTTCGGTGTTCACTTAATTAGGCATCTTCAGAAAAATTACATATTCGAAAATGTTGATATTATAGACGGTGGAACCATTGGGTTCAGATTAATAGAGTATTTTATGGAGTATAATAAATTGCTGTTTGTAGATGCTATAAAAACCGACGATGAACCCGGGACAATATATAGTTTTTCTTTGGAAGAGCTGCCGCCTAATGTAACATTTGTGTCTTCCATACACGAAATAGGTTTGGGTGATGTTGTGCAGCAGATAAAATTTATGGGTAGGAGCGTAAAAGCTTATGTAGTAGGCATTGTTCCTCTTAGTATATGTCCCAATAGCCTGACTGAGCATTTGAGTGATTTTATGAATTCAAAAATAGAGACTGTTGCCGGTGTGGTTTTGAAAGAGATTGAACAATTTGGTGGTATATATGCACGAAGGGGCGATAGCTGAAAATATTGTTGATATATTAAAAGAAACAAAAGAAGCCGAAAATATTGATAAGATAGTGAAAGTTAGGCTAAAAATAGGTATTATGAGCGGTGTTATGGTTGATGCGCTTTTATTTGCCCTTACTGCTTTGAAGGAAGAAGAAAGAATAATTAAGGATACGGAATTTGACGTTACGGAAATAAATGTCAAGTCTCATTGCGTTTTGTGTAATAAAGACTTTTATTTTAAAAAAGGGGACGATATTATGCTTTTGTGTAACAAGTGCGGTATGCCGTTAGACATTATCGAAGGTAAAGAGATGGAAATTATAGATATTGAGGCAGAACAATGAAGCGTGTTGTAGTAGAGCGTAAAATTCTGGAAAGAAACGAATCATCGGCTCAAAAAATTAGAACTATTTTAAAAAATCAGAGTGTTTTTGCTCTTAATTTTATGTCATCTCCCGGAGCGGGAAAGACAACAATCATTGAAGAAACAATTAGAATGCTAAAAGATAATTATGGCATATCCTTTATAGACGGAGACTTGGAAACAGATAGAGATGCCGAAAGGATAAAGGCGCTTGGAATAGATACGGTTCAGATAAACACATCCGGGGCGTGTCATCTTGATGCCGACATGGTTTTAAGAGCTATGGAGAAAATATCTTTGGATTGCGATTTGTTGATAATAGAAAATGTAGGAAATCTCGTGTGTCCCGCAACTTTTGATGTCGGAGCCGATAAGAATGTTGTGATTTTAAGTGTCCCTGAGGGTGATGATAAGGTTAAAAAATACCCCGTGATGTTTAATGTTGCCGATACGATTTTGATAAACAAGACGGATTTACTTGGCTTTATGGACTTCGATATGAGCAAAGTAAAAAAAGAGGCAAAACAGATAAACCCGAAAGCCGAGGTTATTGAGCTAAGCGCCAAGACAATGAGCGGATTTGACAAATGGATATCTTTGATTGAACGATGGATTAGTGAAGCCAATCAGTATTGAATTATCGCTCTGTAAAAACTAACAGATACGAGGCATTTTGTCAGCTATAGGCATTTTTAATATTCTTTTTGTATCGAATTTTGTGTGAAGCACCACTTTTTTTGGATTATCTTTTGTTATTTTTCCGATAATCGCCGCATTTTTGCCCAATTCACTTTGTTTTAAAATATGTAGGGCTTTGTCAGCATCTTCCTTTGATGATACTATTACAACCTTGCCCTCATTTGCAGAGTAGTAGGGTTCTATTCCGAGAATTTCGGACATAACACGAACATCTTCCCTAGTAGGAATTCCTTCTTCGTATATTTCAACCCCGAAATCGCGGTTATAACACAGTTCGTTAAGGCACATAGCAAGCCCGCCTCGCGTAGGGTCTCTTATAAATTTTATATCCAATTCCGATTCTATAAGAGGTACGAGTAGATGGGTTAAATTGGAGACATCACTTTTTAGCGACGATGAAAGATTAAGATTTTCCCTCTCGTTTAAGATTGCAAAGCCGTGGTCTCCGACGGTTCCGCTTACAATAACAACATCTTTATCCTTAACCCCTTGTCCGTCTATGGGTTTTATGATTTTGCCTATGCCTGATGTATTTATATATACGCCGTCACACTTGCCGTTTTCCACAACCTTTGTATCGCCGCATACTATTTTTACATTTGCATTTTCAGCCTCTTTGGTCATAGATTCAACTATTTTTTCGAGTTTTTCCATATCAAAACCGGCTTCTATGATAAAAGCCGATGATAAATAAAGCGGTCTTGCTCCAACACATAACAGGTCGTTCACTGTACCCGATACGGATAGTTTTCCTATATTACCGCCTTTAAAAAAGAGCGGGTTTATCGAGTGTGAATCCGTTGTAAATGCTATATCTTCGATTATAGCGCTATCAAGTCCGTTTTTTGCTTTAAATACAGTTTCTATAAGCTCTAAGGTCAATTTCCCGCCTGAGCCGTGGTCTAAGGTTATTTTATTCACTCGATACCTCCGTCATACCAATTTTTGCAGGTTCCCTCATCCGACACCATACAAGGTCCGACTGGGTTTTGAGGCGTGCACAGTTTTGCATACAAAGGACATTGTGTCGGGTTTATATTGCCGAGAATAACTTCGTTACACCTACACCCCTTTTGGTGTTCGATATAGTTATCAGAATAAACTATGTCGAACTGTTTCTTTGCATCAAATCTCGCATACTCCTTTCTTAATTCATACCCGGTTAAGTCTATATTGCCAAGCCCTCTCCAGACCGCATTTGTTAAGTAGAAAATATCTTCCAAAGCCTTCTGTGCGTTTTTGTTTCCTTCGTAGTTTACGACCCGCTTGTAGCCGTTTTCTATTTTCGGTTTCTTATTGTTTATCTGTTTTATAATCAACAAGACGGAAAGCAGCACATCAACCGATTCAAAGCCTGCGGAAGCACACGGTATATTAAAATCTTCTACAAATCTTTCATATACTTTCAATCCTGATATGGCTGATGCGTGCCCAGGCAAAATCAAGCCGTCCATATTTATCTTGCCGGATTTCAAAAGAGCATAAACCCCGTTTGGCGTGTATTTATGGGCGCTGTATATAAAAAAATTGTCGGGTATGTTAATATCCCTCAATGCACTTGCGGTTGGAGCAGCCGTTGTTTCAAATCCGCAGGCAAAGAATATGCAGGGTTTGGAGGCGCTTCTTGCCAACTCAATGGCATCAAAAACACTATAAACCATCTTGATGTCCGCACCGAGCGATTTTGCTTTGTAAAAAGACATCTCGGTGCCAGGAACCTTTAGCATATCTCCGAAGGTTAGAATTTTTACATTTTTCTTTAGCGATAAGTTTATAACAGCATCAATGTCTTTTGAACTTGTAACACAAACCGGACAACCAGGACCGGCTATAACGGTAATGCTTTTAGGTAATAAATCCCTGATGCCGTACCTTACGATGGAGTTTTCGTGGGTTCCGCATATATGCATTATTTTTATAGGTTTATTGAGCTTCTCAGATTCGTTTTTTATGGCAATTGAAAGCTTGTTGACCGTATTTGGGTTGTTAAAAAGCTCAAGATTCACTGTTTTCACCAAACAGACAGGTTTCAATCAGTGCAAGATTTTCTTTTGCCTCCTTTTCTTCCAATTTTTCTATTGCACACCCGGCATGGACAACCACATAATCGCCTATTTTTAAATCATCAATCATATGAAAAAAACAGTGTCTTTTTACACCACCCGCTTCAACAACACCATTCAATCCTCCGTCGTATATTTCAACCACTTTCATAGCTATCCCAAGACACATATATCCCCCTTTACATCACCATATTGGCAAAATAGACTTGACCTAACGCCAATCCTCCGTCATTGACGGGCGTTTCCGTATTGTAATATACTTTAAACTCAGCATTTTCAAGCATATTTTTCAGTTTAAAAAATATGATTTCGTTTTGGAAAACACCTCCGCTTAAAGCAACACTCTTTATTCCGGTAGCCTTTTTTATTTTTATTATGTTCTCAAGGAGCGCATTTGAAAATGTGTTGTGGAAAGCATAGGCGCTGTCTATGCTTGGTCTTTTAACTATACTCAACAACGTTTCCTTGAAATCTATCTCAAAATCCTTAATTGTATAAGGAAGAAGGCTGTTATTTTTATGTTTCATAGCCGAATATTGGAGTTTTATGGCAGATTCGGCTTCAAATGAACTGATTTTCCCAATTCCCAATATAGCACTTACAACATCAAAAAGCCTGCCTGCCGAGCTTGTTTTTATGGAATTTTTATGCGCAAATTCTATGGTTTTTATTATACCGTTATCGTCAGAGCATATATTTTTAGCAAAATTCTCAAAATCGTTGCCCAATATGTCGTACAGCCATAAAACGGCTAGTCTGTAAGGCTCTTTTATGGCTTTATCGCCGAATGCAAAGGGCATATATTTTATATGACCAATTCTTTCGATGTTTTTTGCTGTTTTTATAAAAAACTCTCCGCCCCATACATTGCCGTCGTCTCCATAGCCCGTGCCGTCCATTATCACGCCTATTGCCTCTTCTATATTTTTTTCATATAAAACGGAGCAGAAGTGTGCTACGTGGTGTTGAATCTCAACAACATTTTTAAAGTTTTGTCTTGCGTATTCGCTTGAGAAATAACCGGGATGTTTATCACATACGACTGCTTCGGGTTTTATATTAAAAAAATTAATAAAATCTTCCACTTTTTCTTTAAACTTCTTGTAATTCGAGTAGTTTTCAAG
>WGCD01000103.1 GCA_015493995.1 Desulfurellaceae bacterium | reverse complement strand
CAGATATTCAAGCCCCTTTAGCCTGTGATTGGTGGAAACGAAACAAAAAACGGTATCGGAGTTTTCCAGACCCAATTGATTTCTTACACTTTTTCCAACAGTTTTTCTATTTTTATAATTAAAACGCTCCACGGTGACATCGTTTCTTATTATCTCAATTTTATTTTCATCAACTTCGCTAAATACGGTTTTTATCTGCATCTTCACAAATTCAGAAGGCACTATAATTTTTTTCAATCTTTTATCTGAGTATGTTCTGTTTTCTATCCAGATATTAACCCAGTGAGACACAGACAAAAACTTTTTCAATACGTAAAAAAACCGAGCTAATTTAGATTTATACTTTAATCTGGCTCTTTTAAAGTAGTATTTGTGAACCCCTCCGCCAGACCTGTATATATCCTGGTGAAATGTTTTGCCGAAACCAAAAACAACGCCGTCTGTTATATTTCTAACCTTAAAATAGGCATAGACAGCAAAAAGAAGTGTCCTTAAACCGACACCGAGATTGGGTATTGCAACCTTATTAACCCGGATATTTTTATTTTGTGGATTATCGTTGATTTTCATTGTGTATATTTCTACACTATATCCTCTATTTGACAAATAGTGTGTGAAATTCCAGATAACCTTCTCCTGACCACCGTATTTTCTATAGCTTTTATAAAAAATTACAACCTTTTTCATATCGTTAGATTATAGAAAGTTACACTTAAAATCAACACAAGAAAATAATCACGCGTCGTAATAACATAATTATAATATATTTAATATACGTCTCTATCTCATTAATTCATTGTTAATTTATGACTATAATTGGCTAAACAATAAACAATATTAAATAAATTCATTGACACCTTGATACCGTTCGTATATATTTATGATGGAACATATATTTATATAGGAGGTCAGATATGAAGGAAAAGCTGGAGAAGCTCAAAGAGTTAGAAGCTCAAGCTGAACTCGGCGGCGGAGAAAAAAGGATAGAAAAACAGCATGCACAGGGAAAATTGACCGCAAGAGAGAGGATAAAACTGCTCCTTGATGAGGGTAGTTTTGTTGAATTCGATAAATTTGTAACCCACAGATGTCAAGATTTTGGTATGGATAAGCAGAAAATCTTGGGTGACGGTGTTGTGACCGGATACGGAACCATAGACGGAAGGCTTGTTTATATATTCAGCCAGGATTTCACCGTATTCGGAGGTTCTTTATCGGGAGCCTTTGCAAAAAAGATATGCAAAATAATGGATTTGGCAATGAAAACAGGTGCGCCCGTTATAGGTTTGAATGACTCAGGCGGAGCAAGAATTCAAGAGGGCGTAGAATCCTTAGCCGGTTATGCCGATATTTTCCTAAGAAACGTTATGGCATCAGGCGTTATTCCTCAAATTTCGGTTATAATGGGACCTACAGCCGGCGGAGCTGTATATTCGCCTGCCGTTACGGATTTTACTATTATGGTAAAAAATACGAGCTTTATGTTCATAACCGGACCGGATGTAATTAAAGCCGTTACGGGTGAAGAGATAACGAAAGAAGAACTGGGCGGTGCGGATGCGCATACCACAAAAACACAGGTTGCTCATTTTGCCGCAGAAAACGACGAAGATGCCTTAATGATAGTGAAAGAGCTGCTGCAGTTCATACCCCAAAACAATATGGAAGACCCTCCATATCAACCCACAGACGACCCTGCAAACAGGAGAGAGGAGTCTATTTATGATTTGATTCCCTCAGACCCTAACAAGCCGTATAATATGAAAGATTTAATAAAAAAGGTTGTTGATGACGGTTATTTCTTTGAAATTCAGGAAAATTACGCAAAGAATATGATTGTAGGTTTTGCAAGACTAAACGGACGTTCTATCGGTATAATCGCCAACCAACCCCAATTTTTTGCCGGCGCTTTGGATTATAAAGCAGCCATTAAGGCTTCGAGATTTATTAGATTCTGCGATGCGTTCAACATTCCAATCATTACACTTGAAGACCAGCCTGGATATATGCCGGGCGTTGCACAGGAGCACAACGGCGTTATAGTCCATGGAGCAAAACTGCTGTTTGCATATGCGGAGGCGACCGTACCGAAGATTACACTAATCACAAGAAAAGCCTACGGCGGAGCATACGATGTTATGGCATCGAAACACTTCAGGGCTGATGTTAATTACGCCTATCCCATAGCAGAAATTGCCGTTATGGGACCTGACGGTGCCGTTAATATTCTATTTAGAAGAGATTTGGCTGAGGCTGAAAATCCTGTTGAAAAGAAAGCCGAACTGGTTCAGATGTATAGGGATAAATTCGCAAATCCCTATGTTGCAGCCAGCTTGGGATATATAGATGAGGTTATAGACCCTGCCGACACAAGACTAAAACTTATTCAGGCTTTGGAGTTAACCAAAAACAAGAGGGAATCCAATCCTCCAAAGAAACACGGGAATATCCCGCTATAAAAAGGAGGTAATAACGATGGCTGATTATAAAGAGTTTAAAAAGGTTTTAATTGCAAACAGGGGTGAAATTGCGATAAGAATTGCCCGTGCGTGCAAGAAAATGGGTATAGAGACGGTTACGGTATATTCCGAAGCCGATAGAAATGCGCTTCACGTCAGATATGCGGATGAAGCCTATTTTATAGGAGCAGCTCCTGCTGCGGAGTCGTATCTTGTTATAGACAAAATAGTTGAGGTCGCACTTAAATCGGGATGCGATGCAGTGCACCCCGGGTACGGTTTTTTGGCTGAAAATTCCGAATTTGTAAAGGCTTGTGAAGAAAATAACATAACGTTCATAGGTCCTAATACCGAATCAATGTATATTCTCGGAGATAAAACCAGAGCAAGACAAAGAATGATTGAAGCTCAAGTTCCAGTGGTTCCGGGAATGAAAGACCCGGTTAAAGATTTGGATGATGCTTTGGCAAGAGCCAAAGAAATCGGGTATCCCATAATGTTTAAGGCATCGGCAGGCGGCGGCGGAAAAGGAATGAGATTGATAGCAAGCGAAGAAGAGTTTAAGGATGTTTACGATTTAGCCAAAGGAGAGGCACTAAACGCTTTTGGCGACGACAGGATGTATATAGAAAAGGCAATTGTCAATCCAAGACACGTTGAGGTTCAAATAGCAAGAGACAAACACGGCAACGCCATCCATCTTTATGAGAGGGAATGCTCAATTCAAAGGCGGCATCAAAAGGTTATAGAGGAATCACCTTCAATGGCTATTAACGATGAGGTTAGGCATAAAATGGGTGATGCCGCTATCAAAGCCGTTACCGCCGCCAATTATGACAGCGTGGGAACAGTTGAGTTTCTTGTGGATAAAGATATGAACTTCTACTTTTTGGAGGTCAACACAAGGCTGCAGGTTGAACACCCGGTTACGGAGATGGTTACGGGCATTGATATAGTAAAGATGCAGATTGAAATAGCAGAAGGAAAACCTCTGGCATACAAGCAAGAGGATGTCAAACAGGTCGGTCACGCTCTGGAGTGTCGTATATACGCCGAAGACCCGGATAAAAACTTTATGCCCTCACCCGGATTGATAACCGGATTAAGACTGCCGGGAGGACCAGGCGTTAGGGTTGATTCCGGTGTTTATTCAAGAGGAGAAGTACCAATATACTACGACCCTATGGTGGCAAAACTGATAGTCTGGGATATTGACAGGCAAAATGCCATAGCGAGAATGAAAAGAGCCTTGAACGAATATGTGGTTAAGGGCATAAAAACAACTATACCTTTCCATCAGAAGGTTTTAAGAAACAAAGACTTTATAGAGGGCAACATAAGCACGGACTTTATCGATAAGGAAGTATTGGTTAAGCCTCAACCGCGCGAAGGTTCTCTTGAGGTTGCCATTGCGGCTGCGGCTATAAAAGAGTTCTTAAGAGAAAAAGAGTTGAAAAAGAAACTCATTGAGTTTAATGAAACCTGCGCATCCGGCAGTCCTTGGAAGGAGTCAGGAAGAAAAAGCGCTATGTTCGGTGCGAGTTTCGGTGATATTTATAAGTATTCTACCTAAAAGGAGAGGTGCGGTATGGCGTATGTAGCTAATATAGATAAAGTGGAATATAAGGTGAATGTGAAAGAGGTCGAAGCCAACAAATTTGAGGTTACCATTGACGATAAATCGTATCTTGTTGACACCCAGCTGACGGAAACAAGCGTATATTCGCTTATAGTCAACGGTAAATCCTATGAAACCGACGTTGATTATCAAGACGGCGTTTATAATGTATTAACCGAAGGCGACCTTTTTAAAATTGAGGTTATGGACGAGCTGAAGAAAAAGATGCTCGAAAGAAGAGGCGGAGGAGCGGCTGAAGGCAAGCAGGTAATAAAATCAGAGATGCCGGGAGCCATTATCGACGTAAAGGTTAAAGTCGGCGACGAGGTCAAAGAGGGTGATGTTCTTCTGATTTTGGAAGCTATGAAAATGCAGAACGAGATAAGAGCCCCAAAAGACGGAGAGGTAAAAGAACTCTTTGTAAAAGCCGGTGAAAATATCGATGCGGATGCAAAAATGGTTGTAATAGAATAACCGTTTACTTCTGAAACTGTAAAAAAGCTCCCGTTTTAAGGGAGCTTTTTTATTTTTTGTTGGTTGAGTAAAAATTTAGAGCATCAATCCAAGCGTTTTGTTCTTCTCCTTTTTTCTCATCGGAAAATCTGTAGTCCGATTTATGAAAAAACTCCTTTAAGAGCTTATCGATTTTTGATAGCCTCAAAATAGTGTCTTGAATAAGAAATTCGGAAATATCGTTTACCTTCTCCGCTTTTAACAGACTCTCAAACAGGTGTTTTCTGCACAATCCGTCGGATTTTGCATACAACTTTTTGGTCTCGTTTTCACTTAGCATTGCAACAAATTTTTCAACAATAAAGCGCTCAATATCTTTTTCAAGGATACAAAACATACAGGTATCAAAACGGGAGTGTCTAATCTTTTGAGAAAGTTTTTTAGACTTTAACTTGGAAAGAGACGCTAAAAACTCCATATCTTTTTCTATTAAAAATTCAAACGTAACGGAGAGCGTATTTCCTATTTCCAATAGGTCTTTTTTGTGCCTTTCGCATATAAACGGATTATTCTGCAGTTTTGAAAGTGTCTCTATCTCGTGGTAGTTCTCTTTTTCAAACCACCACAGTACTTCATCTGTTCTCTTTTTTAAAACACTGCAAACGGGACAGCCTTTTTTTAGGAGAGCGTCTTTAATCTCATATTCAACCATAGAAAGAAGCCAACAGCATAAATTAATCTTTTATTTGCATAATTACAGCCTCTTCTTCGCAATCCGGGAAGAAAGGACATTTAACGCAATCCTCCCATATCTTTTTTTGAGGCAGCTGTTTCTTATCTATCAACTTAAAACCGACTTTTTTAAAAAAATCTACCCTAAACGTTAATGCAAACACACTTTTTATACCCAATTTTTTTGCTTCCTCTATCTGCGCATCTATCAACAGCTTTGCCAAACCTTTGCCTTGATAGGATTCCTTAACGGCTATTGTTCTGATTTCTGCAAGATACGGGAAATATATTCTTAAACTGCTTATTGCGGTAATCTCATCGGAGTTTTTTACAACAAAAAACTCTCTTATTCTTTCTGCAATATCCTCGAAGCTTCTTGGCAGAATATCCCTTTTCTTTGCAAACTCGTCTATTATGTTTTTTATTTGGGCAACATCTTCAAGCGTAGGTTTAACTATTTTCATTCAGTCTTACCTCTATTGACGATTGATGGGCAAACAACCTCTCCATTTCCGCAAATTTGGAAGCGTGTCTGGCATTTTTAAAAAATGCACTTTTCGAGTAGTGTATAATGCTGCTTTTTTTCATAAAGACGTCTGCAGATAGCGGAGATGCAAAACGAGCAGTCTGATTTGTCGGCAGGGTATGGTTAGGTCCTGCTATATAATCACCTATGGGTTCGGGGGTATATTCTCCGATAAATATTGCTCCCGCGTTGTTTACCATATTCATAAACATATAGGGCTCTTCAAGTTGAACTTCAAGGTGTTCCGGGGCTATTTTATCAATAAGCATAGCTGCAAGTTCCACACTTTCGGCATAAAAAAACATTGCGTTTTTTGAAGAAACTTTTGTTATATCTTTACGTTTTGCCGTATCTGCCAGCTCAATAAATCTCTTTTTAACATCCTTTGTCAGTTTTCTATCAAGACCAACAAAATAACATCCAGCCATCTCGTCGTGTTCAGCCTGGCTTAGAAGGTCTCTTGCTATAAATTCCATATTTGCGTTTTTATCAGCCACAACGGCAATTTCAGAAGGTCCGGCAATTGAATCTATAGCAACATCGCCAAATACCAGCTTTTTTGCTAAAGCTACATATATATTCCCCGGTCCTGCTACCACATCAACTCCTGCGACACTCTGTGTTGAATAGGCAAAAGCTGCAATTGCCTGTGCCCCGCTTATTTTATAGATATCACTAACACCGCATATGTGTGCGGCATAGAGAACATATGGATTAACAACACCGTTATGCGCAGGCGTAGCCACATAAACATTTTTTACACCTGCAACCTTTGCAGGAACAATTGTCATCAAAGCCGTTGACGGATAAACGGCTTTTCCTCCAGGTACATATAGACCGCAGCTTTGGCAGGGCGTTACTCTGTTGCCCAAAATGACGCCGTCTTCTTCAATAAAAAAAGAGCTCGGCTTCGCAGCGAAGTGAAACCTCTCTATCCTGTACTTGGCGTAGTTTATTACATCTTTTTCTTCATCCGGTATCAACTTTAAGGCACTTTCTACTTCTTGTTCGCTAACCTTTATATTCTGCCGGTTCACATCGAAGTTATCAAATTTTTTGGTGTAGTAAAAAAGTGCTTTGTCTTTGTTTTCCTTTACATCATCAATAATATTTCTAACAACTTTCTCTTTTTCTTTTGTATAAAAATTCCTCTTCTTTGAAAAGAGGGAGTTTATATCTTCTTCTTTTGCTATATGTATCACTCTATCCTCCTTAGAATTTCGCAGGCGACATCGTATTTATTCATCTTGGGCAGTCTTTCCATACTTCCGTCTTTGTATATTATGCTAACCTCATTCTCATCCGTATTAAACCCTATGTCATTTCTTGAAACATCGTTTGCAACAATAAACTCAAGTCCCTTTTTCTTAATTTTCTCAATAGCGTTTTTAAGCAGATTGTCCGTTTCCGCTGCAAAACCGACCGTAAACAGCTTTATTCCTTTTTCTTTGGCAAATCTGTTTATTTCTTTGGTTAAATCCGGGTTTTGTATAAGCTCCAATACAAGTTTATCGTTTCCGCTGCGTTTTTTAATTTTTAACTTTTCATAGCGTTTAGGTTTAAAATCGGAAACGGCTGCCGCCATAATAACAACGCAATCACCGTAATTTTCTATCCTCTTTTTTAATTCATCAAGCATTTCGTAGGCGCTGTTGATGTTCACAAAGTCAACGCCGAAGGGCTTTCTCAGATTTGAAGGTCCGCTAATAAGCGTTACGTAAGCACCAAAATCAACAGCAGCTTTTGCAATTGCATACCCCATTTTCCCGCTTGATTTGTTGGTTATAAATCTAACGGGGTCTATTGACTCAACAGTCGGACCTGCTGTCACTATAACCTTTTTACCAAAAAGTATTTTTTCGCTTGAAAGAGATTCTATGGCATCTGCTATATCACAAACATCGGCTATATGCCCTACGCCTTTTGTGTTGCAAGCCAAGTCACCTTCAACAGGCTCAATTATATGAAATTCGTACTTTTTAAGCTTTTCAATATTCTCTTGCGTTATAGGGTTCAGATACATAGATGAGTTCATAGCCGGAGCTATCAACTTTTTGGCTTCGCTTGCCAGTGCGAGCAGGCTAACGGCATCGTCGCTCAGTCCGTTTGCGATTTTGGCAATAATATTGGAAGTTGCGGGAATTATGGCAAAAACATCCGCCCACTTGGCAAGCGCAATATGTGTTATGTTAGTATCGTCAGGGTTATCAAATTCCTCAAGCACATCAACATACACCCTGCTGTTTGTTAAAGCCTCAAACACAACAGGAGAGATGAAATCAGAAGCCTCTCTTGTCATGGCAACCTTAACGCTGAAACCTCTCTTTTTTAAAAGGCTTATTACCTCCAGTGATTTATAAATTGCTATACTTGCACTTACCCCTATTAAAACATTTCCTTTTTTAGACGCCATTTTTATTAACCCTCAAATAATTTTCGAGTGCTTTTAAGTCCTCTTTGGTATCCACACCCATCAGGAATTTTTCCGTTACGCAGGTTTTTATCTTTATTCCGTTTTCCAAAGCCCTAAGCTGCTCCAACCCTTCGGCATTTTCCAAAGAGCCTTTTTGAAGCCTGTGAAGTTTAAGCAGGGTTTCTTTGGAGTATATGTAAATCCCTATATGTTTAAGATAGTTGTGGAATCTATTTCTCTCATAAGGTATCTTGGAGCGCGAGAAGTAGAGCGCATAGCCTTTTTTATCAACCACAACCTTAACCGTGTTGGGGTTATCTATTAAATTATCTTCACATTTTGCAACAAGAGTAGCCATCCGCTCTTTGGAAGAAATGGCACACTCAATAAGCTTATCAATTGTGTTTGCATCCATTAAAGGTTCGTCACCCTGCATATTTACTATATAATCGAAATCCTTATCCCTTGCAAAATGTGCTATTCTGTCCGTTCCGCTTTCAAAATCGCCTTTAACCATAAAAACCTCGGCGCCAAAACTCTTTGAGAGTTTAAAAATCCTCTCATCGTCGGTTAAAACGGCTGTGAAAGCTGCATAAGAGGAGTTTTTCACCCCCTCATAAACGTGTTGTATCATAGGCTTGCCGAGTATATTTGCCAACGGCTTTCCCATAAATCTGGTTGATTTGAACCTTGCGGGTATTAAAATGGCTATATTCATAGGCTATTTTCTATCTCTTCTATACTGATCGATGCAGTACCCATTTTCCCTACGACTATTCCTGCTGCGGTATTTGATATTTTGACAGCCTGTTTTATATCAAAACCTGATGCAACGGCGGCGGTTAAAACTGCAATGACCGTATCGCCTGCACCTGTTACATCGTAAACATCTTTGGCTCTTGAAGATTGATGATATACCTTTCCCTCTTTGTCAAAAAGAGTCATTCCCTTTTCGCCTCGGGTTATCAAAAGATAGCGTGCGTTTGATGTTTTTATTATCTTTCTTGCTGCCAACTCCAAGCCGTTTTTAAACGAATCTATCTCAACGCCGCTCATCAATTTTGCCTCTTTGGTGTTCGGAGTGATGATATCAACGTTTCTATATATATCCGCATTGTTCACCTTCGGGTCAACACTGACAAACAATCCTTCGATGTTCGTTAATCCTTCTATGAGGTGCTGAGTTACAACGCCTTTGCCGTAGTCTGAAACTATAACGGCATTAACACCGTATTCAGTTACCTTTTTGACCATCTCTTTCGAGTATTTTTTATCAAGTCTCAATATCTTCTCTTTGTCAAAACGAACAATCTGCTGGGAATGGGCTACGACTCTTGTTTTCATTGTTGTCGGTCTGTCATCCAAAACAATTAAGTCTTCCGTATTGATTCCCTCTTTTTTTATCATATTCGCCAGTCTTTTACCGCAGGTATCGCTTCCCAAAACGCCGAAGAGAAAAACCTCGCATCCGAGCCTTTTGAGATTGATAGCTACATTTGAAGCGCCGCCCAAAAAATATTTTTCCTTTTCAACTCTTACAACCGGAACGGGCGCCTCAGGTGATATACGCTCCACGTTTCCTATGACATACTTATCGCATATCAAATCGCCAATAACAGCAATCTTTATTTTGCTCAATCTGCTTAATTCCATACCTTTCACAAGCCCCTTGCCTTTCTTGCAAGCTCAAGCTGCCTGTTTATGCAGTATTTAATCAGTTTATCTTCAAGTTTTTTATCTATATTGATAAAATGAAGTCCGTAGTGGTTAACCTTATCGACTCTTGATTCGGCTTTTCTTACAACCCTTGCCTCTATATTCTTCAACTGCATATCATTAAGGCTGAAAGAGACAAAAATTCTATCACCTACCTCTAAAGATAAGCTTGATGCAATACCAACAGACAGTTTTGCACCGCTTGCACTTAAATCTATAACCGTTCCGCTGCCTTTGGATATGTCAGCTCCTTTTATGTAAGTTATTTGAGCATCAGCCAATATATCAACCCTGAAACTCTCCCTAAATTCTATAGAGTATGCGTCCTCTTCCGGCTTGTCTATCTTGTATATAATCCTGTCGTCATCGTTTACTGTCTCTTTAAGGTGTGTTGAGAAGCCTATTCGCCTATCCTTTTTATCGACAAAACTTACATAGAGGTTGTCACCTTCTCTGATAATCGCTTTAATACCGCGCTCGTCCGTTGGCATAAGCAAATAGATAAAATGTTCATCCATATCGTATATAAAACTTGAATATGTGCCTTTAAAGTTGCCCTCGGGGATATAGACCTCGACCTTTTGCCCCAAGGGTATGAGTTCGCTTATGTTTTTCAGGCTGATAGGCTCTTTTCTCATTTAATCCATTCCTTTTAACTTTCTTGCCATCTCAATCTGCTTATTTATGCAGAACTTTATTATTTTGTCTTCTTTATCCTTGCTTATATTGGAAAATTTAAGCCCGTAATGCTTGACTCCCTCCTCACCGGTTATAACCTTTCTTACAACTTCAGCTTCAACACCGTCCAACAGATATTCCCCCAACTTGAATGTCAAGAACAATTTATCCCTGATCTCCAAGTCATCATCGCAGGAAAGTTTAATACCTCCGGCGCTTATATCTATAATTGTTCCCTGGCTTTTCCCGATTTTCCCCTCTTTGAAGTAGTAAAATTCAACATCTATAAGCATTTCGACTCTGAAGTTTTCCCTTAGCTCTATCTTAACGGCTTTTTCGGGTTTTGCAAGTTTATATATAACCTTGGAGCCTTCCTGAATTATCCCCGTCACGGGAATGTCAAAACCAACCCTATAGCCGTTTTTTGACACAAAACTTATGTTTATTTTTTCGCCCTCTCTAATAACCGCCTTCAAACCGTTTTCGTTTGTAGGCATAAGAATATAAATATATTTATCGTCCAAATCATAAATGTAGCTTGAATAGGTGCCTTTAAAGTTGCCTTCTGATATATAGACTATAACTTTCTGCCCGACGGGTATGATTTTATCCAAATTTTTTATGCCGATAGCTTCTTCTCTCAACTTAAAACCTCATACAGTCCGCTTTTGACAAGATTTATAAATTTCTCAGAGTATATTTTCTTTAAATATTCATCCGCCACATAGAACGTGTCCTTTGCAAAGGCACCTTTTGTATCCAGTATAAACATACCCACATAGAGTTTGAATTTTAAAAAAACCTTTGTAATATCATACACAAGTCCTATTCTGTCGGGTGCTTTTATGCTTATTACGGTATAAATGTCGCTTAGGTCGTTGTTAATTTCCACATCAATTTCAGAAAGCGAAATTTCAAGCTTTGCTCTCTGCGACCTGCTTAAAAATATGTTTCTTTTAGCCATAACGCACTCATTTAAACTGACCTTTCCATTTTCCGCATCTTTTAGCATATCCTCTATTTCGCGGCTTTCAGACTTGAAATCACTCGGCAGGTTTACATCGAATATATCCATAATCATTTCGTTTTTCAAATCGTATGACTTGGCGGATATGATGTTTATATTAAAACACGCCAACACACCGCTGATTTTATGAAAAAGACCGAATTCGTTTTTATAGTAAACAAGCAGCTTGTCTATGCCTTTTGAACTTCTATACAAAAACACGTTGCGTCCGGTATCTTGTATGTCTTTAATGTACTTGGCGGCGCTTTTTGTATCTATATCCTTAAAAAGTTTATCAGGGAACTGCTCGATAAGCTCGTCATACGGCTCACCGAGAATGGTTTTTATTCTTCTTTTCGACTCTTTTGCATTAACTTTCAAATACTCGTCGTAACTCTTATCCTCAAAGTAGTAGGTTGCCTTCAGATATAAAGATTCAACTATACTCTCTCTCCAAGAGTTCCAAACATTGTCGTTTACAGCCTTCATATCCGCATAATTTAAAAGATTCAGAAGTATCAAATTATCTTTTGATTGTACTACCTCCACAAAATCCCTAAGGGTTTTTGCATCCTCTATATCTCTTCCCGAAACCGTTCTGTTTATAAAAAGATGGTTTCTAACTAAGAATACGAGTTTTTTTTCCAAATCCTTACCTATGTTCAGCCTCTTTGCCGCTATCTTCGAGAGTTTTGCCCCGGCGATTTCGTGTTTTTCTTTTTCTATTTTACCTATATCGTGAAGCAAGACGGCGAGTCTTAAAATCAACCGCTCGTGCGGCTTTAAATTTTTCCACAGGTATCCCAATCTGACCAAAAACGTCTTTGGAACGTCAAAATCGTATAATAAATCAAGGTGTTCAAGAGCCTGTATGGAGTGCTCATCAACGGTATATTTGTGGTAAAGGCTGTATTCGCTTAAGCAGCATATATTGCCGAACTCCGGTATGTATTTATCCAAAAGCCCAACCTCATGCATCATTCTAATTGTTTTGGATATCGGTTTTTTCATAGACAGTATGCTCTTAAATACAAAAGAGACGGTCTCATTTTTTCTGTTTTTACGTATGTATTCATTGGTAGTCTTTTTTATTTTATCAAGCGTCTCTATGGATATGTCGTAGTTATACAAGGCTGAATGGTAAAAAATATAAAAAATATCCTCAACGCTCATATCTTTTTTATCCGATGAAATTATCTCTTTATTAAAAAACGTGTGGTTGTCAAGATAGAATTTTTTTTCAACATTAGGTTCTTTTTTTAAGAATATCTTAAGATATTTTTGAGTCAATCTCTCCATATTTCTGGCGTTGTAGTAGTATTTTCTCATCAGTCTTTCTTGCGCATCAAACCTTTTCGCGTCTTCATAGCCCATCTCAAAGGCAACTTTTTTTCTTAAATCAAGATGCAGAATATCTGTTTTTTTTGATGTGACAAAGTGCAGAGCGTTTCTCAACTGCCATAAAAAATATAGAGAGTGTTTAAGGTGGAAATAGTCTTCCTCTAAAATTATGCCCTTTTTTTTCATATCGAGTGCGTTTTTTGTAGCAAAAAGGGTTTTACCTATCCATAGAAGGGTGTGATAATCCCTCAAAGAGCCGACACCCTCTTTTACATTCGGTTCAAGAACAAAGATTGTGTTGCCGTATGTTTTATATCTCTCTTTTAAATACTCAAGCTTGGCTTCTATAAATTTTTCTGATTCGTATCTGATAATGTTCTTTAAAAGGGTAGTCTCGAACTTTTTAAGTGCCGAGTAGCTGCCGTATAAAAATCTTGAATCGTAAAGAGATGTTTTTATTGTATCGTCCTGTTTTGAAAGCTCCACGCACTCGCCTATGGTTCTTGTTGCAATGTAGCATTCGTATCCCAGACTATAAAAAATATCGTACAACTCCTTTACGATAGTATCCTCAAAATGGTGCTCCGTAAGAAGCATTATATCTATATCGGAATGCAGGTTAAGCTGCTTTCTGCCGTAACCGCCCAAAGCAACAACGCAGAAATCTCTTTTTGAAACTTTTACAGAAGAAAAAAAGCTCCTGATTAGCTCGTCTGTCCATTTGGAGTGTATTTTAACAACATCCCTTACGCCGCTTCTTTTCTTGTTTAGTTGTTCCAAATATCCGAACAGTTCCTCTTTTTCTTTGAGCTTTTTTTCTAAAAAACCGCTTTCCATACGTTTCCTTTTATGGTGTTTTTAACCGATACAGATTAACCGAAAACAAAAATAGCTTTAAAAAATTATTGCTCGAATTTATCCATTATCTCGTCGGAGATATCGAAATTCGCATATACGTTGGACACATCTTCGTCTTCTTCCAAGGCGTTCATAAGTTTTAGCATACTGATGGCTTTATCCTCTTCCAACTTAACGGTGTTTTGCGGTATCTTTGTCAGCTCTGCTTCAGTAGGGTTAAATCCTTCCTGCTGTAATTTTTCTTTCACGCTTACAAACTCTTTGGGGTCTGTCAAAACCTCAAATACACCGTCCTCTTCATTTTCTCTCACATCGGCGGCTCCTGCTTCCAACGCCGCCTCAAAAAGAGCATCCTCATCTACGGATGATTTGTCAAACGTCATATAACCAACATAGTCGAACATCCAGGAAACACAACCGTTTTCACCCAAACTTCCGCCGTATTTACTCAAAAGATGCCTGACGCTTGCCGTTGTTCTTTGTCTGTTATCGGTTGTTGTTTCAATAATCATAGCCACACCGCCCGGTCCGTATCCTTCATACGTCACATCCTCGTATGTCGTGCCCGGAAGCTCGCCGGTTCCTTTTTTAATGGCTTTTTCTATATTCTGTTTGGGCATATTGGCGTCTTTGGCTTTCTCTATCGCAAGTCTCAGTCTCGGATTCGCCTCGGGGTTTCCGCCGCCTTCCCTTGCGGCTATGGTCAACTCCTTAATGATTTTTGTAAAGATAGCCCCTCTTTTACTATCCTCTCTTGCTTTCTTGTGTTTAATACTGCTCCATTTATTGTGACCCGACATAACACACTCCTTTATCCTAAAGTTTCGGTGGCGTAAGCCCAGTCTGTTTCTGATATTTTCCCTTTTTATCCGCATAGCTGACGAGGCATTCCTCATCCGATTCAAAAAACAGAACCTGAGCAATGCCTTCATTAGCATAAATTTTAGCCGGTATAGGTGTGGAATTTGAAATCT
Organism: Desulfurellaceae bacterium; assembly: GCA_015493995.1. Lineage (GTDB taxonomy): Bacteria > Campylobacterota_A > Desulfurellia > Desulfurellales > Hippeaceae > S144-51. The sequence goes on along the minus strand of WGCD01000103.1, from coordinate 3,120 downwards.
CTATGGTTACATACCCTTCCCATTCCGGTTCAAACGGCGTTACATTGACAATCAGTCCGCAACGGGCATAGGTTGATTTGCCGACACACACGGTTAGGATGTTTCTCGGTATTCTGAAATATTCGACGCTTTTTGCAAGGACAAAACTGTTTGGCGGTATGATACAGACATCACCCCTAAAATCCACATAGTTCTTTTCGCTGAAGTTTTTCGGGTCAACCACCGTATTGTTGACATTTGTAAAAATCTTAAATTCGTCTGCTATACACATATCGTATCCGTATGAACTAACTCCGTAGCTGATTACGCCTTGTCTGACCTGCCTGTCCGCAAAAGGCTCAATCATACCGTTTTTAGCCTGTTCGATAATCCATTTATCAGATTTAATACTCATATCAAGGACCTTCCCTTTTAACTATTTTGCTTGCAAAGTACAAAAGAAACCATTTCCTTTTCTCTTTTATCTCATCCTCATAATCAAATTTAATTCTCTTCATTTCATCCTCATCAAAGGCTATTTTATTCTCTTCAAGCAGTTTTTCCAAAGATATGATGTATTCGGTCATATCTTCAAGCTCTTCGATAACGGCATGGCGCACGCCTTTTTTTAAAATAACATCGAGAAAATCCAGCACATCGTCGTATGTTATCTCCTTAATGCCCTCTTCGAGGCTTTGCTCGAAAAATGGGTCTAATATTTCATTTTTCATAATCTCTCCCTCCGATTTAATGTCTTGATGATTTGTTAGTTTTTTTCAATCTTTTAAAATTATAACCCTCAAACGGTGCAGTTTGCTTTTTCATCGAGAAAATACTACTTATTTACTCCTCTTTTTCAAGTATAATCATTTTGTATGCCTTTCGGCTTAACTTAAAAAATAAGGGTAAAAACTCGTTTTTGACTCAAAACAGACAAAAAACGAGTAAAAAATTGAAGTTTGTCAATAATAGCTTGCAAATTTTTAAAATAATGATAAAAGTGTTGCACCAAAAGGAGGTTTGTATGAAGATTGAAGACGGTAAGACGGTTGTTATCCACTATGAAGGAAGGTTGGAAGACGGAACGGTTTTTGATTCTTCGAGAAGCAGAGAGCCGTTAGAGTTTGTTTTCGGAAGCGGTTCCATAATTCCCGGACTGGAAAAAGGATTAGAGGGACTGGAAAAGGGCGACAAAAAAGAGATATCGGTTGAGGCAAAAGACGCATACGGAGAAAAAAATCCAGAAGCCATCCAAAAGGTCTCCAAAGAACAGTTTCCAAGTGATATAACACCTGAGGTTGGAATGCAGCTTATGGCTCAAACGGAAACTTCTGAGATTCCCGTTGTTGTAACAGATGTTCAGGAAGACTACGTGATGATTGATTTCAACCATCCTTTAGCAGGCAAAAACTTGATTTTCGACATAGAAGTGATGGACGTAAGATAAAAAAGCTTTAAGCTGAAGATATATATTTTAATCGTCAATTGTGATATTTGATTATTTTACTCTTATAGTGTTTATAGTAATTGGTTTATAGCTTCATCTAAATAAATTTAAACCATTGAATGAAGCGCCGTATATACTTAAAGATATATACGGCGCAGAAAAATTAACTTTAGCCTTGTATGTATCTCCAAACGAATCTGAAGTCAACGTTTCCCATCGAGTATCCTACGGATATAGACTCGGCTACCAGTTCTACATTATTGCCATTGTTGTTGTTGTAGTCACTAAATTTCCAAGTGTGTTTAAGTTTTGACGCATCTATGGTTATTGGCAAGGTTAAAGATGAATTATCAAATATATTATCTTCTCCAATAATATAGTAATTATCTTCTATTCTTTGACTACCTCCGTAATAATCTAAAGAAATGGCTAATTCTGAAAACATTTTCTCAATCACTGTTGGATCTGTGACTTCCACCCAACCGGATGAACCAAATGTATAAAATTTTATTTGAATTGATTGTATTGTATCGTTATTATCAACGTTTACCTTAACTGACGGGAAAAAGATAGTTGGGTTTCCTTCTGAATCAAAGGGACTTGCTACGGCAAGATCAAACATAGCAACAGCGCTTTCATTGCCAGTATTGTTGTCATACATTTTAAGAGTCCAGTAACCGGAAGGTATGCGTTTGGTTTGATTATCCGGTGCAAGTAAATTACTATCCCCTACAATAAAGTTATACATATATCCGGGTTCTATGGAGTCGTTGTCTTTTGATAAATAGAAATATTTTCCTGAACATTCCTGTGTTCCGCCGCTATCTGTCTCTATTGGCGCTTTTTCCGTATAAATTGGTGTAGAATTATCAAAAGAAGCCGAGACGTTGTCAATTAGGTGTATGGTTGTAGGTGGATACAGCCTCATTATTTCATTACCTTGGCAAACATCGCTAAATGTTGGATTGGTTGTATCATTTGTAGATAAGTAGAAGGCATATCCATAAAAACTAAGATTATCGGGGTTAGACCATTGATTTTTTATAGACGAAGGATTGTCGTTCCATCCGAAATAAGGCTGAAGTATCCAATATTCTCCCGTATTTTCAATATAATTCATAAAAATATTTTTTATATTTTTTAACACATCATCACTCTTTGCAATTTGCTCTAATTGATCAAGAGAAAGAGAAAACGTTCCCGCCTCACCCGAAAGAGTTGCAGAAGACCTTGCCTCATTCCCATCTTGAGACAGTACACCTAAATTTATATTACCCAAAGCATCCGATATAGGCATCCAAAGCAGAGAATCGTTTGAATCACTCAAAGTGATATAACCAACAATCATATCTTTTTTGCTTTGAGCATTTGTATTTACTAAAAGCAATATCCAACCTAAATTAAGAGTCACTTGCTTTCCGCCTAAGTTAATCGTCGCAGTTTTAGGCAGATTCACGGTAAAAGTGCCGTCTGCGTTAATGGGTATATTTATTTTGTATTTAAAAGATTCAGGAGATATCTCCCCTTTTAATGTTGGTAGTCCCCAAATGGCATTTACCTCTTCGCCACTTGCAGCAATAACTTTTCTTTCTGTGAAAAAATTTAATATCTTGTCAATAATATTGCCGTTGTATGCTACAATATAACTTGAACCTGAAACTGTTCCTGTAACTGAAATGTTGTTACCGCTTGTT
>WGCD01000102.1 GCA_015493995.1 Desulfurellaceae bacterium | reverse complement strand
GTGTATTATTAAATAGAGTGTAAATCCCTCCCGACTATTTCCCACATACTTTGATTTTTTGAATGTAATCAATTATAACTGTTAACCGGCAAAAATCTGACAAGAGTAAGTAATCTTGTGTGAATATTGTCTTGACAAGCAGGGTATAAAATGATAACAACATTCTTCGTAATTGGGCGCATAGCTCAGGGGGAGAGCACTTGCTTGACGCGCAAGAGGCCAGTGGTTCGAAACCACTTGCGCCCACCATTTTATTTTTTAAGGTAGGGTCTTATGGTTATTGCAGAAGGTACGAACTTACTTGAGTATGTGAAGAAAAATAAGCTGAAAGATGTTGTTGCGGCAAAGATAGGTGATAAAATAGTTGATTTGAATACGACGCTCGATAAAGATAGTGAAGTGGAATTTATAGACCTTAATTCAAAAGAGGGTGTTGATATATTGAGGCATTCGGCTGCTCATATAATGGCTCAAGCCGTAACGCATATTTTCCCAGATGCTAAATTTGCAGTAGGCCCTGCCATAGAAAACGGTTTTTACTACGATATGGATGTTGGAAAAACGCTGACGGAAGAAGATTTGAAAGCCGTTGAAAAAGAGATGAAAAAAATTGCGGGTGCTAACTATAAATTTGAAAGAAGAGAGTTAGATAAAAGAGAGGCTGTAGATTTTTTCAAGAAAAAGGGCGACGAATATAAAGTTGAAATTATAGACGATATAGACGACGATATTGTGAGCTTTTATACGCAAGGGGATTTTACAGACCTTTGCAGAGGTCCTCACATCCCCTCAACCGGATATTTGAAGCATTTCAAACTTTTGAGTGTTGCCGGGGCATATTTTAAGGGCGATGAGAACAGACCTATGCTTCAGAGGATTTACGGCGCTGCTTTTGCAACGAAAGAGGAACTTGATAATTACTTGAAGTTTCTGGAAGAGGTTAAAAAAAGAGACCACAGAAGACTTGGAAAAGACTTGGATTTGTTCAGTATAACGGACGAAGTTGGTCCCGGACTTATTATCTGGCATCCCAAGGGCGCAATGTTGAGGGACATAATAGAGGATTTTGAAAGAAAAGAGCATATAAAACGGGGATATGAATTTGTCAAAGGTCCTGAGATTTTAAGGACGGATTTGTGGAAAAAAAGCGGTCATTTCGACCACTACAGAGAAAATATGTATTTCACGGAGATAGATAAGCAGAGTTTCGGCATAAAACCTATGAACTGTCTCGGTCATATCGAGGTGTATAAGTCAACCAAGAGAAGTTATAAAGAGCTGCCGAAAAGATATTTCGAGCTCGGTGTTGTGCACAGGCACGAAAAGAGCGGGGTTTTACACGGACTTTTGAGGGTTAGAGAGTTTACACAGGACGATGCTCACATATTTTGCAGACCTGACCAGCTTAACGACGAAATTATAGGCGTATTGGATTTTGTTCAGGATGTTATGGATATGTTCGGTTTTGATTATGAACTTGAAATATCTACAAGACCTGAAAATTCTATAGGAAGCGACCAGCAGTGGGAACTTGCGACAAACGCTTTGATTAACGCTTTGGAAAATACAAATAGAAAATATGAAATAAACGAAGGTGACGGTGCATTTTACGGTCCTAAAATTGACGTGAAATTGAAGGATGCCATTGGAAGAAGCTGGCAGTGTGCCACTATCCAGTGTGATTTTACTCTGCCTGAGAGGTTTAATTTAACCTATACGGATGAGGACGGTAAAGATAAGCAGCCGGTTATGGTTCACAGGGTTATTTTGGGCTCGATTGAACGTTTCATTGCCGTTTTGATAGAAAACTATGCCGGTGATTTTCCGCTTTGGCTTGCTCCCGTGCAGGTTAGGGTTTTGCCTGTTTCTCAAAAACACGATGATTTTGCATATAGAGTTTATGAGGAATTAAGGGATAAAAATATTAGGGTTGAGTTGGAAAGAAGAAATGAGACGCTCTCCAAGAAAATAAAACTGGCAGAAAACGACAAAATCCCATATACTTTGATAATAGGCGATAAGGAGATTGAAAACAACGAAGTGACGGCAAGAAAGAGGAAAGAGGGTAATTTGGGCAGTTTTAAGATAGATGATTTCGTATCTTTATTAGATAAGCAGGTATTTGACAGGAGGTGATATATAAGAGGAGATTTTAGAAAAAAGGAAGTTCCGCTAATCAATGAGAACATAAAGGCGGACAAAATCAGGCTTATTTCAGAAAAGGGTGAGCAGCTCGGTATAGTAAGTTTTAAGGACGCTTTGGCAAAAGCCAGAAATGTGGGACTGGATTTGGTTGCTGTTGGGGTTAATGCCGACCCTATGGTTTGTAAGATAATGGATTACGGCAAATACAGCTATGACAAGCAAAAAAAGCAGCAAAGAAGCAAAAAAACTCAGAAGGTTATCAAGGTAAAAGAGGTTAAGCTCAGGCCGAGGATAGCCGATAACGACTATAACACAAAGATTAAGCTTGCTAGAAAATTTTTGGAAGAGAAAAATAAAGTTAAGTTTAACGTATTTTTCAGAGGCAGAGAATTTGATAAAAAGGAATTAATAGAACAGCTTTTAGAGAGGATAAAAGAGGATTTGGCGGATTGCGGCACAATGGAAGGAAATGCCGACTATCAGGGAAGAAGAATGTCATTCTCTTTTGTTCCTAATAAATAGGGAGGGACAAGTGAAGAAGTTAAAAACAAGAAGAGGAGCTGCAAAGAGGTTTACGAAGACGGCAAAGGGTTATTTGAAGGCTCGCAAGGGTGGTCATAGTCACCTTTTGTCATCTAAAAACAGAAAGAGAAAGAGGAGCTTGAAAGAGCCCATTATATTGAAATCGGGCGGAAACTATAAAAGAATAAGCACATTAATGCCTTATCAATAACAGGAGGATTGAAAGTTGAGAGTTAAAACCGGTTACACAAGAAGAAGGCGACATAAAAAGATTTTGAAGATGGCTAAAGGCTTCTATCAAAGAAGGCATTCCACATATAAAAACGCCGAGGAGAGCGTCAGAAGAGCTCTTGCATATGCTTACAGGGACAGAAGGGTTAAAAAAAGAGAGTTCAGAAAGTTGTGGATAGCAAGAATTAATGCCGCCGTGAGGGAATACGGAATGAGTTACAGTAAGTTTATGCACGCTTTAAATGAGAAGGGCATAAACTTAAACAGAAAGGTGTTAAGCGAACTTGCAATAAGACAGCCCGAGGAGTTTAAGGCGCTTGTTGAAAGTATAAAGTAAAAAAGATGTAAAACGTTGTTTAGTGCGAAAAGACGCCTTATTATGGGTGTTTTTTCGCATTTTTTTTAACTTGTGGAGGTGAAATGTATCACATAAAAAAGGAGTTTGAAGCCCTTATAGCAGATGCAAAAACAGAAGAAGACATTAAGCAAATAAAGGCTAAATTTCTTGGCAAAAAGGGAAAGGTCTCCGAGTTGTTTAAGCAGATGGGGGGCTTGGGTGACGAACAGAAAAAGGAGTTCGGCAAAAATATCAATAAATTAAAACAATACATAGAAGATTCACTGACAAACAAGCAAACCCAAATTAAAGAGATAAGAAAAAAAGAGTCACTTGAGAAAGAATCAATTGATGTAACACTACCTGCAAGAAGAGGTTTTCTTGGGAGCATTCACCCTATAACCAAAACGATAATAGAGATTGAAGATATATTTAAGTCTATGGGTTTTGATGTGGAAACGGGATATGAAATAGAGTTCGATAGGTATAACTTCGAGATGTTGAATATACCCAAAGAGCATCCGGCAAGGGATATGCAGGACACCTTCTATATCAACGACAATGTACTGCTAAGAACCCACACATCACCTACGCAGATACGGGTAATGGAGAGTAAAAAACCTCCGGTTATGTTTATATCGCCGGGCAAGGTATATAGGCGTGATTCGGACATTACACACTCACCTATGTTTCACCAGGTCGAGGGATTGTTGATTGACAAAGATATACATTTTTCAGACTTAAAAGGCGTGTTGAGCGATTTTTTAAAGATATTTTTCGGCGATGTTCCCGTTAGGTTCAGACCGAGTTATTTTCCGTTTACAGAGCCTTCAGCCGAGGTTGATATAGGATGTATTATTTGCGGAGGTAAGGGATGCAGGGTTTGTTCAAATACAGGTTATCTTGAGGTTTTGGGCTGCGGAATGGTTCATCCGAACGTATTGAAAAATGTCAATTACCCAGATGAATATAACGGTTTTGCTTTCGGGCTCGGAGTTGAAAGGTTCGCAATGTTAAAATACGGTATAGATAACATAAAGCTGTTTTTTGAAAATGACATAAGGTTTTTAAAACAATTTTCTTAAATAGATGAGGGTTCGGTATGAAAGTATCTTACAATTGGTTAAAAGAGTTTGTTGATATAGAGTTATCTGCCGCAGAACTGGCAGAAAAGATAACAATGGCAGGATTAGAGGTGGATAGCGTAACAAAGATAGATACCTGCGGAAGCGTTGTCGGCGAAATTGTTGATATCACTGAAAAGGACAATCTTTACCTGACAAAAGTTGATATAGGTTCTGAAGTTTTGAATATAGCCACTGCCGATAAAAATGTTAACCTTCACGATAAGTTTCCTGTTGTCAAAGAAGGAGCGCTGCTTTCTAATGGTGTTAAAATAAGCAAAAAGAAATTCGGTGATTTTGTAAGTGAGGGTATGATGCTTTCGGCTGAAGAGCTTAATCTTGAGGATAGCTCTTCTGGGCTTTTGAAATTGGATGAGACATTGAGAAACGGAATGGCTCTTTCTGAGATTGATGAGTTTAACGATTACATAATAGACATTGAGTTGACACCTAACAGAGCCGATGCGTTGAGCATTCTCGGTGTCGCGAGGGATATAAAAGCCATAACAAAAAAAAGCATTAAATATCCTAAGATGGATTTTGCTCTTGTAGAAAAAAATATAAAGAATTATATATCCGTTAAGATTGACGACTATAAGAACTGTCCGAGATATACGCTGCTTATGGCTGATGTTGTAGTTAAGCCTTCGCCTATGTTTATACGTTTAAGGTTATTGAAAAGCGGCATAAGACCAATTAACAATGTTGTGGATATAACCAACTACGTGTTGATGGCGATGGGGCAGCCTATGCACTCTTTTGATTTTAACAGGTTATCGGGAGATATATGTGTCAGAAGAGCCAAAAATAAAGAAAAAATATTGGCTTTGGATTCAAAAGAGTATGAGTTAGACGAAAGTATGCTTGTGATTGCCGATTCAAAAAAACCTGTTGCCATAGCGGGCGTTATGGGTTCTGAAGAATCCAGCGTAACGGACGACACAAAAACAGTGGCGCTTGAGAGTGCTCACTTTAACCCTGTCAGCGTGAGAATGACAGCAAGAAAATTGAAGCTCCACAGCGAGTCTTCTCACAGGTTCGAAAGAGGGGTTGACCCTAATTTGTGTTTAACAGCAAGCAGTTATGCCATGAGTTTACTTGAAAAATATGCCGATGCCAAGGTTTATATGGGTTATATAGACCAAAAAGAGACAGAGTTTAAGCCAAAGACGATAGTTTGTTCCTTTGAGGGAATAAACAGGCTGCTTGGCTCTGATTTCGAGCAAAAGGCGGTTAAAGAGATTGTGGAATACCTTGATTTTAAGCCGAAAGTTATAAGTATAGATAAATTTAAGGTGACAATTCCCACGTATCGCTTCGACATAGAGGGAGAAGCCGATATTGCAGAAGAGGTTGCCAGATGTATGGGCTATGACAAAATCGCTCCTACTCTGCCAGTTGTGCAAACCTCTTTTAAAAGAAAAAAACCCGTTGATTATGCAAAACACCAAATAACAAAAACGCTTGCCGATATGGGCTTATCAGAGAGCGTTAACTACTCCTTTACGGACAGCTCAAAGTTAAAACTCTTCAGCAAAAATGAAGATGAGTTTGTGTATCTGAAAAACCCTCTGATAGAGGGACAGGATGTTATGAGAACCACTCTTGTGTGCGGTCTTTTGGATAATTTGAAATTTAATATGTCAAAAAATGCCAAAAGCGCGGCTCTGTTTGAAATAGGCAGGGTATTTTTTAAAGACGGGGACTTTGCAAAGGAGTCTGACCGACTTGGGGCTGTTATGTGGGGTGAGGCTTCCTTTAACTGGATTGAGGGTAGAAGATTTTACGATTTTTACGATATGAAAAGCGTTACGGAGATGCTTGAGAAATTGTTTAATATCGAATTTTTGTATAGAAAAACCGAAAGAAAATTTTTACATACGGGTAGAGGTGCGGATTTGTTTGTAGGCGGTAAAGACGTAGGTTTTATAGGAGAACTGCACCCCGATTTTTATGATTATTACGATATTAAATTCGATAAAAATATGCGCATAATATTGTGTGAGGTTGACCTAAACTCCATTGCCGAATATGTCACAAGGGTTAAAATGTTTGAGAAACTCCCCAAATTGCCGACAGTCGTCAGGGATTTGGCGGTAGTTGTGGATAAGAGCATAAACGCTTCTGACGTTAAACGTGCAATAGGGTTGTTTGATAATGTTTATGAGGTTGTTTTGTTCGATGTTTACGATAAACTTGAGGATAGTTCCAAAAAGAGCCTTGCTTTTAGAATTGTTTTGAAGAATGACGATAAAACGTTTGTGGATACGGAAATAGAAGAAATAATGAACAATATTTTCAATGCTCTTGTTAAAAAATTTGATGCAAAGTTGAGGGGGTAATATGACCTATAAAGATACACTGCTTCTTCCTAAAACCGATTTTCCTATGAAGGCTAATCTTTCAAAAAAAGAGCCCGAGATGCTTAAAAAATGGAAAGAAGACAATATTTATGAGAAGATTTTGAAAGACAGAGAAGGAAAAAAAGAGTTTGTGCTGCACGACGGACCCCCTTATGCAAACGGAAATATACATATGGGTCACGTGTTGAACAAGGTTTTAAAGGATATTGTAGTTAAGTCAAAAACTATGTTCGGATATAAATCCCCATACGTCCCGGGTTGGGACTGCCACGGACTGCCTATTGAGCACAATATAGAAAAAGAGCTTGGGAGAAACAAAAAAAACTCTATGAGTAAAGCCGAATTCAGAAAGCTTTGCAGGGATTATGCTAAAAAATATATCGGGATACAGAAAGATGAATTTTACAGGCTTGGGGTTTTTGGAGATTGGGACAATCCCTACTTGACAATGAACTATTTATATGAAGCTGATACACTCAGGGAACTTGGAAAGTTTGTTGAAAAAGGTCTTGTTTATAAACAAAAGAAGCCCGTATATTGGTGTTCTTCGTGCAAAACGGCGCTTGCAATGGCTGAGGTTGAATATCAAGACGACGAAAGCGACTCCATATATGTAAAGTTCGATTTTATAAGTGATTTGGCAACAGACGACAGGATGTTTTTGGGCGATGCAATTTCTGCAATCATATGGACAACAACTCCGTGGACAATTCCTGCAAACCTTGCCGTTTGTGTCAATCCTGAATTTGAATATGCGTTTGTGAGGATAAAGGACAGAGAGGTCTATCTTGTTGCCAAGGATTTGGCGGATGAATTGATGGCAAAATTCGGTATCGACAATTATGAAATAATAAAGACGGTTAAGGGTAAAAGCCTTGAGGGAAATATTTTGGCTCATCCTTTATACGACAGGCAATCACCTATTATACTCGGAGAACACGTGACCTTAGAAGCAGGAACGGGTCTTGTTCATACTGCACCCGGACACGGAGAGGAGGACTATGCCGTTGGTATGAAGTATCATCTTCCGATATACTCACCTGTTGACGATGACGGCAGGTTTGAGCAAAACGTGGAATATTTTGCGGGTATGAAGACAACGGAGGCAAACCCCAAGGTTATAAACACTCTAAAATCAAAAGGTATGCTTGTTAAAGAAGAAAAAATTGTTCACTCCTATCCGCACTGCTGGAGATGTAAAAGTCCCATAATATTCCGCTCTACAGAGCAGTGGTTTATCTCGATAGATAAGGACGGATTGAGAGACAGAGCTATGAAGGAAATTGACAAAACCCAGTGGATTCCTTCTTGGGGAAGAAACAGGATATATTCGATGATGGAAACAAGACCTGATTGGTGTATATCGAGACAGAGAGCCTGGGGAGTTCCCATAGCGTTGTTCAAGTGCAAAAAGTGCGGTAAAGTTCAATACAACAAGAAGCTTATTGACCTTGTAGCTGATAAAATGGAAAAAGAAGGGGCGGATGTCTGGTTTGAGAAAGAACCGAGTTATTTTTTGCCTGAGGGGTACAGCTGTGATTGCGGCTCAAAGGAGTTTGAAAAAGAGAACGATATATTGGATGTATGGTTTGACTCGGGTGTTTCTCATGCGGCTGTGTTGGAAAGAAGGGGTGAGCTCAAGTGGCCTGCCGATATGTATCTTGAGGGCAGCGACCAGCATAGAGGATGGTTTCATTCTTCCTTACTTGAGTCTGTAGGAACAAGAGACAAAGCGCCGTATAAGTCCGTTTTAACCCACGGATTTGTTGTCGATTCAAAGGGTAGAAAGATGAGTAAATCCGTAGGCAATGTTATAGTGCCGGATAAGATAATTAAAAAATACGGAGCGGAGCTGTTGAGGCTTTGGGCGTCTGCAACCGATTACAAAGATGATGTCAGGCTTTCTGACGAAATAATGAAAAGGCTGGTTGACAACTATAGAAAAATAAGAAATACGATAAGATTTTTGCTTGGCAACCTAAACGGTTTTGATGAGAACAGGGCTTTGAAGTACGACGAGCTTGAAGAGATAGACAGATGGGTTTTAGCCGAAGCCGAGCTTTTAAAGGAGAAACTGCAAAAGGCATATAAGGAGTATGAATTTCACATAATTTATAGGAATATGGCTAATTTTTGTATAACCGTCTTATCCTCTTTTTATCTCGATATTTTGAAAGACAGGCTCTACTGTGAACGTGAGGATTCCAAAAAACGTTTGTCGGCTCAAACGGCTATGAACGAACTGTTGAAAATTATTGTATTCTATATGGCGCCTATTTTGTCATTTACAGCGGAAGAGGCATACTCATATATGAACGGCAGTAAAGAGAGTGTTCATATGGAAGAGTTTGTTGAACTGAAAAGTCACTTTAGAAACGATGAACTGATAAAGAAGTGGAAGGTGCTTAGGAGTTTGAAGGAGGTTACGGATAAGACACTTGAGCTTGCAAGAGCTAAAAAAGTTATAGGCAATTCACTTGAAGCCGATATCTATGTGGATGTGCAAAGCAGCGAGTTTAAGGATGTTTTGTTGAGTATGGATAGGTCTGAATTGGCTGACATATGCATCGTATCTCATTTTGAAACAGGGAAAGCGGATAACTATCTGGAATCATATTTTGACGAGGAGAAAAAAATAGGTGTTTTTGTTGTTAAAGCTGAGGGCAAAAAGTGTGAAAGGTGTTGGAAATTTGACGATAGTGTGGGTAAAAATGAAAACGGAGAGAATGTGTGTAAAAGGTGTTACGGCGTAATCCATTGATTATCGGAGTGTTTTTATGGATTTAAATCTTGATGAGGGCAGGTTTCTTGTCATATTGGCAAGAAGGGCGATAGAGCACTATTTCCAGACGCACAAGGTTTTGCAAAGACCGGATGAATTCCCTGAAATTCTTGAAGAGAAAAGGGGAGTGTTTGTTACGCTAAACCTATATCCCGATAAAAGGCTGAGAGGATGTATCGGTTATCCTTTGGCTTATGAGCCGTTAATTGATGCAACAATATCCTCTGCTATCTCTGCGGCGTTTTCAGACCCGCGATTTACCCCTTTAACAAAAAGCGAACTCGATAAAGTTGTTGTTGAGGTTAGCGTGCTGTCACCTATGATTCCTTTGGATAAAGGCAAAAGTTACGAAAAGCAGATAAAAATTGGAAGAGACGGCTTGTTTATAGTGTGCGGTTCAAACAGCGGGCTTTTGCTGCCTCAGGTTCCGGTTGAATGGCATTGGAACGAAAGGGAGTTTTTGTCTGAGATTTGCATAAAAGCAGGGCTTGCTCCGGATTGTTATGAAAACTCTCTTTGTGATTTGTACAGGTTCAGCGGACAGATATTTGAAGAAGAAAGCCCAAGCGGAAACGTAATAGAAAAAAATATTTAGGAGGTTATTTTATGGATAAAATATTGAATGAATACAAAAGGAAGCTCGAAGATATCATTGTGGATATGAAATCGGAGGTTAGGGAGTCTTTTGATATTAACGATAGCTTAAACAGGGTTAGGGACGAGCTTTCAAAGTGGGGCAAAAACAACCTGTCTTTGATGTTTCAGGAGTTGAAAGGTTATGTTGAAAAGAACAACCCTAAATTTATAGAGGAAAATAAGGAAAAGTGGGAAACGATGCTTGATAAGGCGGATGCTTTAACACAATACGGCTTGTATGTTGCTCCCATTGATTTATTAAGAGGCAGCGATAGCACTGCAAAATCAATATATGTAGGAGCAGGCGCATTTGTCAGCAGCATAGTTTTTACGAAGCTTGCAATGAAGAAAGCTAAACTCTTGCCGTCTTTTTTAACGTCTGTAATTAGCGGTGTTGCGGCGTATTATCTGCTTGATGCCAACAAAGACGAAGAGATGAAAAATATGCTTTTGAGCTATATAGACGATGCCAAAGACTGGATAGACACAGCATTTGAGAATATGCACAGAATATTTAAAGATGCTGCCGCTTAAAAAATTTTTTATAGCAATCCCCGTTATCGGGATTGCTTTTTTGTATTCGTGCAGCAGCAATATAAAGTATCCGCAATATTCGACTCAAAATGTTGAGCAAAATAGGGTTATAGTTAAACGTACAAAGCCAAAAACCGAGTACTACAACCCGAAAACACGTAAAGGGATTTCTTATCTTAAACTCGGCAGGTGTAAAAAAGCAATAAACTATTTTAGCCATCTAAAGGGCTTTTTGCCTCAATACTGCCTTCTCGTTTCCTACGGGTATTGCGGACGGCTCAAAAAAGCCAAAAGTGAATTCTCAAGGCTCGAAAACAGAGATATTAACAACAGATGGCAGGCGAGGATATATGCAGCGTTCGGTTTTATTTTGATGACTGAAAAACAGAATGTTTTTAGGGATTATTTGACCGTTGCATACGCATATGACGAAAAAAACAGACTCGCAAGGGAGTTGATGCTTAAAAAGCATTTAAGCCCACTTGATAAAAAACGCTACTTTAACAGATTATTTGATTGGTGCGGCAGTTATGATAAATAAAGAATCCGTTATTGAAAAACTTAAAGAGATATACGAGCCATGTATGCCTTTAATTGATATTGTGGAGATGGGGCTTATATACGAAGTTAATGTTGAAGGAAACAATGTCGGAGTGGTCATGACATTCACAACGCCGCACTGTCCTGCCGGTTTTCGTATGGTGAAAATGGTTGAGGATAAAATAAAAGAACTTAAAGGTGTCGGAAGCGTTGGTGTTAAACTTACGTTTGACCCTCCCTGGACAAAAGAGCGTTTGAACGAGGAAAACAGAAAAAAATTAGGTTTTATATAATTTTTTCTTGAGATAACTGTAAAACAGGTAGGTAACGATAAAGGCTATAACTATGCGTGTTCCAAGCATATAAAAGCCGTTTCCGCCTATTGCCACAAAAACAAGCGTGTCTTCTATAACTGCGTGACACATAGATAAAAATACGGCTGTTAAAATTATATCGATGTTTTCGAGTTTCTTTTTTTCCGATTGTGCTATAAGTATTCCAGAGCCGTAGGTTATGCCCAAGAATATGCCGGTAAGCATTGATACGCTTGCTTGTTTTGAAAAACCGAGAGGCTTTATGAATATATATAAAAATTCGAGTATTTTTTTGAACAGTTTGCTGTTTTCGAGGAATTCGTAGGCTACCATAAGCGGAACGATAATGAGTATGAGTTTTAACGAAAGCTTTAGACTACCGATTAGTGCGTGAATAACCATTGAACTATCCATAAACCGCCTTAAACAACATATTGAGCGATATTCCGGCAATCAAGGAGACTATTATTCTCAATGATATTAACAAAAAGGCATTTGCACCGGTTTTATGCAGTACAGCCCCTTCGACTATGAGGTTATGTGATATGCCTGTCATAAGCCCGATGATTGTAACCTCTTTCCAGTTTGGAGAAAGTGGAATTAGTGCGGCAATGGCGGCGTAAAGGTTAACCGTATAGCCGCTAATCAAAGCAATCGCCATCTTGCCGCTTAAACCGAATATACTCATAACGGGTGAGAGTGTTTTTCCTATATATGAGGTAAACGGTGTATTGTTTATTAAATCAACGGCTATATAGAAAGGAACAATTGTTTTTATCAATTTAAATGAGACCGAAAAACCGTTTTTTAATCCGCTTACCAATAACTGTTTGCTTTGGTTAAGTGTCATTTTTTTCCATATATACGGATAAAGACGGGAAGGCAAAATCTATGCCGAGCTCTTCCATTATAGATATGATTTTTAAATTGACATCCTGCTTTATCTCAAGGTACTCAGTCCATACAGCCGTGTCGGTAAAACAATATATGAAAATATTCATAGAGCTGTCGGCAAATTCAGTAAAGTAAACAAGTCGGGGCTTTTCATATATTCTTTTATGATTTGCGAGCATTTTTCGTATTTTATTTACGGCAAGCTCCAGTTTTTCTTTGGGAGTTGAGTATGTCACACCTATCGTAAATTTAATTCTCCTCCTTTTGCGCAAAGAGAAATTTTCTACCGCTTCGTTTGCTATTTTTGAGTTTGGAACGGAGACAAGCGAGTTCTCAAAAGTCCTTATTTTTGTGCTTCTGAATCCGATGTCTTCAACAACACCCTCGGTGTCGCTGGTCTTAATCCAGTCGCCTATGGTAAACGGTCTGTCAAAAAGTATCATTATGCTGCCGAATAGATTTGCAAGCGTATCCCTTGCAGCCAAAGCAACGGCTAAACCTCCGATGCCCAATCCCGTAATTATCGCTCCTATATTGTATCCCCAGGTCTGAATTATTAAAACAACTGCAAAGACTATAATTGAGAACTTTATAAATTTACTAAAGAAGGGTATGAACCCTAATGCCACTTCGTAGTCTTGCTTTTTAAATATGGTTTCGAGTGTTTTGGATAGGATGTTATCAGCTCTGTAGAGCGCCCAGCTTGATGCGAAGATAATAAAGGAGAACAGAATTTTTGAAGCTATAAGGTTGTAGCTTGAACCGAGATTGAGATAGATGAAAGCAAAATAGAGCCCCAAAATTCCTATAAAGAATTTAATAGGCGGCTCAAGTGTTTCGATTAACTCATCGTCAAACATCGTCTTTGTCTTTTTTGCCATCAGTTTTAATGATTTTATAACTATCCGTCCAAACAGCTGCTTTAGCAATAAAAACAAAAAGACGATAAGCAGCGCTACAAGCAATCTTCCCATACTGATATTTGCAACGGTATAGTTTAAAAACTCTCCTATCTCTTTCGGTAAACTCATACAAACACCATCAAGACCCTATTTTCTTAAAAGCGACACTATTTTACGCGTATCTATTAAACCGTCAAGCACATCGTTTGTTGAACAAGCCACAATATCGGCTTCATTTATAAGTTTTGCAAAGCAGCCGTCTTTATTTATGACAGCTATCGAAAGCCTTGCTTTTTTTAACATCAATACATCGTTATTTCCGTTTCCTATTGCTACGCAATGCTCGGCTCCAAGCTCGTTCAATTTTTGCAGCTTTTGGATTCCGGCTTCTCCTTGTAGTATATTGATGTTAAGATTCAAGCCTTTAAGCTCTTTTTTAGCTGAACCGAACGTATCGGCTGTTAAAACCTCTATCCTTTCAAACTTATCCGATAATGCCTCAAGTCTTTGCTTAACACCCTCTATTATTTTTCCGTTTTCGGACAGTGTTCCGGTATAGTCAAGCAGAAGGTATTTAAGCTCGATTTTCTCATCGTTAAATTCTATTGTAATCATTTTGAGTACCTTATCCGCGGGTCAACCAAAGCATAGGTTATGTCCGCTATTAAATTACCTGTGAGCGTTAAAACCGTACTGATTGTTAAAATACCCATAATCGTAGGGTAGTCCCTTGCCATTGCCGAAAGATAGAACAGTTGTCCCATCCCCGGTATTGCAAAAATAGATTCCATAATGACACTTCCTCCTATAAGTCCCGGTATGGATAGACCGAGTATTGTTACGAGCGGTAGCATTGCGTTTTTTAGCGTATGAATGTAGATGGTTTTTTTGCTTGCTTTGTGCAGATAGAGCATTCTTATAAAATCCTTATCAAAAACCTCTATGACGCCTTTTCTAATGTAGCGGGTAAACCCTGCCAATGAGCCATAAACCCCTATGGCAATAGGAAGAGTAAGGTGTTTTACCATATCCCAGTAGTAATAAAAAGTGCCGGGATGAACATTGATGGAGTGCAAGCCGGAAAGGGGAAGAATATGCCACTTAACGCTGAAGAGTATCATTAAAAGCAGGGCAAGCCAAAACGAAGGCATTGCATATCCGCTGAATACAAAAAGCGTGAAAAACTTATCGATAAAGGAATCTTTTTTAATGGCACTTATAACACCAATGGGTATGGATATGGCAAGCGATATGACCAAAACTGCAATGTTTATACCAACCGTTACAGGCAGTCTTGAGGCAATTTTTTTGATAACACTCACACCGTCAACCAGACTTACGCCGAAATTCAGATGTATGACTGATTTAATCCAATCCGCATACTGAACGTATAATGGTTGGTCGAGATGGTAGAATTTCTTCATATGCTCAAGTGATTCTGCGGATATATTGGGATTAAAAGTTCCCATAGAGTTGATGGGGTTTCCCGGAGCAAGGTGTATAATGACAAATATGATGACCGTAATCCCGAAAAAAGTGGGAACAAGTTCCAACAATTTTTTCAGTAAAAAAATTTTCATTGTTTGTAGAGCTCTTTCTTTTTAATCAGGCATTTATATATAAGTTCTTCTGCGTTTTTTGCCTCTTTTGGGTATTGCGTATAGGTTATGTAGCAGCCTATTATACTGTCTGCCTCGTTTCTGTCTATAACGCAACTTTTTTGTTTAACTCTTTTAACAATACCTTTTTTAAGCTCTGCCGATATTATCTGTTTAAACGTTTCTGCGCTTGTGCCTTTATATATAAACATAAAAACATCCGCACCGGTTCTTGATACCGCATCTATGTTTGATAATTTCAGCAGTTCCTGAGCAACAAAAACAATTATCTTATCTCCTATGTCAACACCGTATTTGTAATTGATATAGGAAATGTTTTTTATATCTATCATAAAGAGCGTAAATCTCTCTTTGCTGTTTATATATTTTTCTATTGTTGCCGATAAAGTATCCCTTCGATAAAGCCCTGTCATATAATCCCTTTGAATCATATCATTTCTAATTTTGTCGAGCTTTGAGGGTACAAAAACAGACGTTATGGCGCTTTGGGTTATATACGACTCTTTCAAGACTTTCTCGGATTTTGAAAGAATGTTTAAGTCAACACTCTCTTTTTTCAAAATTTCAATCGCCTTATCCGGCGGCATCTTATCTCTGTAGGGTCTTTTTGTTGTCAAAGCGTCGAATATATCGGCAATGGCAAGTATTCGTGCTCCGATCTCTATTTTATCCTTTTTTAACCCGTCCGGATAACCGCTGCCGTCACATCGCTCGTGGTGATGTTTTATGCACTGTGCTATCTTCTTAAATTTAGGTATGTTTTTTATTATTTCATATGAAAAAATAGGGTGCAGTTTGATTATCTCGTATTCGTGCGGCATTAACCTGCCGGGTTTAAGCAGTATATTGTCGGGTATTCCTATTTTCCCTATATCGTGAAGAAGACCCGCATTGTATATGGCATCAAGTTCCTCTTCGTTAAGTCCCAATGCTGCACCTATATTTTTGGCATAAGCTGCTACATGCTCTGAGTGTCCCTTTGTGTAAACATCCTTAGCCTCCATAGAGGAGACAAATGCTTTGATTAGCCCTGTTTCAGTCTCAGACAGCCTTGAGGAAATTCTCGATAAATTTTTGTATGTGTATATCATAGAAGCAAAGTATCTGAAAACCGTTTTGGTAAAGAGTATGGTTTGATTGCTTAATTGGCTCTCGAGGTTATGAAACCCCAAACATAAAACTGCTATTGTGCGATAGTTGGACGTAATGGGTATTGCAAGGGCTTTTTTTATAGACGGACGGTTGCATTTATTTAAATCCCTCTCTTTTGTAAACTCAACGGTGTTGATAATATTGTTTTCCCATAAATCGTACAGCGGGTTGGTACTGCGCTCCTCATAACTCATTTTTGAAAATACCGTGTTTAACTTTGCAAATATGTTTTCAGAAGGCATTACGAAACTGACAGTATTGGCATTTGTTATTGCTTTTATTTTGTTGAGTGTGTTGGAAATCCACATATCTATCTGTCCGCTTGATTCTATATCAGAAGCTATTTCGTTTATGAGTTTTACATATTGGGTGTTAAGATTTTGTTCGTCTTCGAGTTTTTTGTTTAGGCTTTCCTTTTCGAGTTGAGATGCTATCGTGTTTGCTATCAGTTTTAATGCTTCTATTTGTTTTTCATCAAACTCTATCTTTTTGTTGAACTTTACTATATGTAAGGAGCCGTAAATCCTTTTGTCTGTTTTTATTGTAGCGGCAAGCAGAGATTTCAAGCCTATCCGTTTCCACTCTTTGAGTGCGTATTCACAGCTTTCATAGTCGTCTATTTTTATATATCCCTGATTGATAAGTGGATTTTCAAACTCTTTTCTGTCTTTTAAGTTGATATTTTTGATTCCTTCTGATTGAAGGCGGTCTATTATCGAAGAGGAATACTTCAGGTTTATAAACCCTTCTTCCCACAGTCCTATAAACGCTCCGTCCGCTTTGAATATTGTTGATAGAGAATTTAAAATTGACAGCCACCCGTCCTTTTTGTATCGGCTGTTTATTATATTGTCTGCAATGAGAAGTATTTCTTTAAAGTCGTCGGAAAGAAAATTCATAGCTACTAATTACCATAATCGGGTTGTAAAGTCAAACTCAACTGCGTCTTTCAATATTTAATAAATCGCCGTTGTAACAGGTTTTTTGCGCAAATTATTCTCCTTTGATGCAGCTTGTTTTATACTATGTTTTTCTTGAATAATACAGCTTAAAATTATAACATAAAAATGCAACTATTTTTTAAGGGGGGTTTAATGAGTAAAAAGATGACAGAAAACGGATATCTTATTCACTGCTCAGAGGAGTGTGATTTGGAGGGGGTTAAAAAAGCCGTTAAAAACGGTGCCAAAGTGAATTATAAAAACAAACTCGGCGAAACTCCTTTAATGAAAGCCGTTGCGGGTAACTGTGTTGATGTTGTGAAATACCTTTTGGAGAAAAAAGCAAAGGTCAATGCTAAAAATATGTGGGGTAACAGTGTTTTAATGGAGGCTATCGTAGCGGATGCAGACCTTGAAATAATAAAATTACTTATTGAACACGGCGCTTATGTGAACTCTACCGATAAATGGCTCAACACACCCTTAATGGAAGCCTCTCGAAGAGGCAGACTGGATATTGTAAAGTATCTTGTTGAAAATGGTGCAAAAATAAATGCATTGAACAGATATAACAATACACCTCTAATGGCAGCTTCAGAAGGAATAATGGGGGATGGTTTTATAGATATAGTCAAGTATCTCATTGAAAAGGGTGCAGACATAGACGCTCAGGATACCGTAGGAGAAACTGCACTTATAAAAGCTGCTTTCAGGGATAATCTCGATATAGTTGAGTATTTGATTAAAAAGGGAGCGGATGCCTCTTTAAGGGATGTAAACGACTACACCGCCCTAAAGAAGGCACAACTCGCCAGCGCTCATAGAGCTGCAGACTACCTTAAAACGCTTTAGCTTATTCTTCTTTGAGTTTTATTGTATCCTTTGCGTGATACTGCAGAAACTTAGAAACGATATCGGTTTGACTTTTGTCGAGGGCTGCTCTTTTTGTCATAACCCTCAGTGTTGCAGGCCACTGATTTGCCGTAAATGTTGTTGTTTTGGGAAGGGCGTGGCACATAGAACACCTTGCATGAAATAATTTTGAGGCTTTCTGCCAAACATCGTTCATACTTTTTGCGAGGAACTCGGATTTAACCCAAACATTATCAAGTTCCACCTCTTGCCATATAAGGTCTGTATTTTCATCTTTAACTGTTTTGGTAATCTTTATAAACTTCTCACCGTTTGGTGTAAGTTCGGCTTTTAAAATTCTTTTACCCATAAATGCGTAAATGATGCTGTCCAATCCGTTTTGCCTCCACCCTTTTATTTTTACGTTATACCATTCGCCTTTTTTGTTGATAACATAGACCTTTGCTCCTATTTCAAGCAAGCCTATGGCTTTTGAGTGTGTATTGTCAAGGTATATATTGCAGGAAGAGGATGCGAATAATGCATCCTCTTGTTTTGCAAATGACTGTTGTGAAAAAGAAGAAAGTGTAAGTAGCACTGCTATTAGAAGTATTTGTGTTAACCGGTTGAATTTCATAGATTATCCTCCGAACGGAACATCAAACACGGTTACTTTGGGCGGTTTTCTTCTGTATTTTGTTACCTTTACCAAAACCGTATTTGCAATATTTCCCTGAGCGAGTTTGGATGTTCCTTTATCCAGTGTAACGAGATTCGGGTTTCCGTGTTTGCACATAGCTCCGACGGCTCCCGGTTTATCCGGATCATACCATGCGCCCTCGTGAACAAGGATAACACCCTCTCTTATTCTGTCGGTAATAACCGCTGACGCAAGCAGTTTACCTCTTTTGTTGTGCACCATTACGAGGTCGTTTTCCTTTATGCCGTATCGTTTTGCATCTTTCGGGTTTATCCACATCGGCTCTCTGTCGTTGATTTCATAAAGGCTTCTAAGCCACGTATTGTCCAATTGTGAGTGGAGTCTGAATTTAGGATGCGAGGAGACCATATGAAGCGGATACCTCTTTGATTTCTTGCTGCCTAACCACTCGATAGGCTCCATCCATGTCGGATGTGGCGGACAATCGTCGTATTTGTATTTTGCTATTGTTTTTGAGTATATCTCAATCTTACCCGAAGGCGTTCCAAGCGGATTCTTCAAAGGATTGGCTCTGAAATCTCCGTATCTGACCCACTTCTTTGCCTTTTCTGTTATTGGGAATTCAACGAATCCTTTATCCCAGAATTCATCGAAAGACGGCATATTGAGCTTCTTGATTTTTGCCTGTTTTTGAGCAACCGAGTAGAACTGCTTTATCCAATCCATCTCCGATTTGCCCTCGGTGAATTTTTTCTCGAATCCGAGTTTCTTTGCCACGCCTGCAAAGATGTCGTAGTCGCTTTTTGCTTCGTACAGCGGCTCGACGGTCTTTTTCATTGCAACTATGTATCTGTTTGTGTATTCGCTCAAAACCTCTATGTCGTTTCTTTCAAATGTGGTTGTAACAGGCAGTACAATATCTGCAAACTTAGCCGTTGATGTCCAGTATATCTCGTTAATTATTATCGTATCCGGTTTTCTCCAGGCTTTTACCTGTCTGTTTCTATCCATTTGGTGGCTCATGGGATTGCCGCCTGCCCACCAGACGAGCTTAATCAGCGGATATTTAATCTTTTCGCCGTTAAAATCTATAACCTTGCCGGGATTTAACAATAAATCGCTTACCGCGTGAGCAAATGGTATCTCTATTTTAACAGGGTTGTCCCCTGAGGAGATGCCCGGTAAAGACGGAGCGTCTGCTTCGGGTGAACCGCCTGATGCGTAGTGATAACTAAACCCGAATCCTCCACCGGGAAGCCCTACCTGACCAAGCATTGCTGCAAGCGTAACTATCATCCAAGGAGCCTGTTCACCGTGGTCTTGCCTTTGAATTGCCCATCCGCTCATTATCATAGTGCGTCCCTTTGCCATAGTTCTTGCAATTTCTTTGATTGTGTCGGCTTTTATTTCTGTTATTTTTTCAGCCCATTCTGGGGTTTTGGGAGTGTTGTCCGTTTTCCCCAAAAGATACGGCAGAAATTTATCAAAGCCTACTGTGTATTTATCCAAAAATTCTTTATCATATAGGTTTTCTTTGTAGAGAGTGTATGCTATGGCAAGCATCATTGCAACATCCGTGTTGGGTCTGATTTTAACCCACTCGGCATTCAGATATTCCGTTGTATCTGTGTAGCGCGGGTCTATAGATATAACCTTTTTACCCTTTTCTTTAAGTTGTTTGACGGCGTTGTAAGCGTAATGGTCAGGCGGATTCCATCCTATCTGGTTGTTTTTCAATAAATCAGCAGCCCACAGCACAACCGTATCGGTATGTTCGATGATTGTAGGCCAGGCTGTTTGTCTGTCATAGACCTCTATATTGCCTGTTACGTGCGGCAGTATGGTCATTGCCGCCTGAACGCTGAAATCGCCCGTATCGTCTGTGAAGCCGCCGAACTGATTGAGCATTCTTCTTAAAAGCGTTGGTGCCGCATGGAGTTTTCCAACGCTGTGCCAGTCAACACTGCCTGCAAATATAGCTGAGTTACCGTATTTTGATTTTACCCTTTTGAGTTCTTTTGCAACAAGGTCAAACGCTTTTTCCCAACTGACTCTGACAAATCTGTCTCTTCCCCTTCTTGCTTTGTTGCTTTTGTAGCCGTACTTCAGGTATCCTTCTCTTACCATTGGATATTTGACTCTGTTTTGGGCATTTACCCTATCTGCCAATCCCTGAATCATAGGAATGGGATACTCGTCTTTAAAAGGAGATACCCTTGTAAATTCACCGCCCTCAACGATGGCGTTTACAGAACCCCAGTGTGTTGCCGTGGATTTTGTGTATGTATCCAGAACAGGTGCCGACGGCAGTCTCTTTTTTGCAAAAGCCGACGGGGCTATATAGACCGCTGCACCGGTTGCTGCCATCGTTTTCATAAACATACGCCTTGATAGGTCTTTTGAGTTAAAACTCATAAACTCACCTCCAAAAAAACGTTTAAACTTTTTTAATAAACATTACCCGCATTTAGCCTTATTGAAATCCATTTTTTGAGAAAACCCAAACCCCTATACGTTTGCCAAGGAGCAATTTTAAAAGATATCTTTTGTGCATTCATTGTTTAATGATAACTTAAAAAGTTACTGTCTGTCAATAAAAAATTTTACGATATACATTCCGGCACCCATTTTTTCATAAAACAATACCCGCCATACCTTTTTTCCAAGATTTGTCTCATAGTTTTAATTATTATCATATATTGCTTCCTATGTAAAGTATTTTTAAGTATTCTATAAAATGTTATTATTCTAATATGTATTTAATTTTATGTTTTTTACAGGGATTTTTAAAGGTTCTTTAAAAAATTCAGAAACTGCTGTTTGCTGTCATCTTTAACCCTGCATACGTGGCAAATATCTGTATCTTCGTCTGCGCTGTAAAACTCTTTTTTGCACTCCGAACACACCTTTTTTGCTGCTTCAAACACCTTTTTGGGTTTTGAGGTAATTGAGGAGACAGTTTGCGTCTCAACCGATATCGATTTGTATATACAAGCCTCTTCACACTCTTTACAGTTTATACACAGACTCGGAGAAAAGAATATGTAGCCTTTTTTATCGTCTTTAACTATTGTAATTGCATTGACGGGGCAGATGTGAGAGCAAACCCCGCAAAGCGTACAACTTGAGTCTATGGTTATCTTTGCGCTATCTGCATACGGTGTGTCGTTTATTACAGGTTGAGAAACCGCTTTTATTAAGATATCGCGTTTAGGCAGAGAACGTGGCGGTGTGATGCCCAAAGAAGAAAACATACTTCTTCTTGATACGCTTTCTTTGGGTATATAAACCTTACTGCCTTTTTCGGTTTTTATCTTGATGTCGGGTTTAATGCCCGTTGATTTAGCCAAAATAATCGATTTTTTAAAACTTTCGTTGAAGTAGCTCAACGTTTTTTTGAACTTGCAGGTTTTGCAATTCCCCCTTTTTAGTGTTACGGATTTGCTTTCTTTAAACCAGTTTATGAGCACATCCTCTGTTATTCTCGACAGGCAGGTTATTTTTATTTTTGAATTTGAGAATATGCAACCTATATCGATTTCTTTATTTTCTTTTGTTTCTTCCAACAGTTGTTTGTTGTCTTTTTTTATGTTTATCGCGGAGAATTTGCAGGCGGAATAACACAGGGAGCATTTGATACAGATATTTTTATTAATCGAAGGTTCTGGAGAAAACACTACTGCATCGACAATACATATATCTTCGCAATCCCTGCAGTGGCTTTTTGAAAATGTTCCCCTTATACATCTTTCTTTGGTTATTCCTATGCTTATGCAGTTTACAAAATCCATACTTGTTCTCCTTGCTAAAAAAACTATAAACCAAAAACAGAAAAACATCAACAGCTATCGACAGCTTATTAAAAAACGGTTTTTATAGGCTGTTTTTAATATTGATTTTAAAAAAGATTTATAATAGATTGTGCAATATGAAAAAATTATTGTTTTTTGTTGCGGTTGTTATATTATCAGCCTCTTTATACGGATGCGGACACAAAACGAATATAAAACCGCCTGCGAATCATACGTTTATAGCTTTTTAGGAGATTGTAAATGCATAGACCCATAACAGTTATAGGAAGCGGCGTTGCAGGTTTGAGAGCCGCCATAGGTTTATTGGAAGAAGGCTTCTATGTAAAGATTTTTACTAAGGGCGAATTGATGCTTTGCAATACCGATAAAGCCCAAGGCGGAGTAGCAGTAGTTTTGCAAGAAGGGGATAGCATAGATAGTCATATCCGGGATACGTTGAATGCCGGTGCCGGTCTTTGCAGAAAAGATGCGGTGGAAGTTTTGGTTAAAGAAGGTCCTAAAAGGATTAAAGAGCTTATGGAGTGGGGCGCTAACTTTGATAGAAATGATAAAGGAGAGCTGGATTTTACAAAAGAGGCTGCCCACTCGACAAACAGAATCCTGCACGCATTGGGAGATGCGACGGGACACGAGGTTGAAAGGGCGCTTGTTGAAAAACTTAAAACCTACAAAAATTATGAGCTGTTTGAAAACAGGATGCTGGTCAATCTTGTCACAGAAGACGGACATATTAAACAGGTTGAATTTTTAAACACAAAAACAAATAAATATGAAACGGTTGATACCTCCGCAGTAATTTTAACAAGCGGTGGTTATGCAGCTATATACAAAAACACGACAAACCCTTCCGTTACAACGGGAGACGGAATAGTATCCGCATTTTTAGCAGGGGCAACCTTAGAGGATATGGAGTTTGTTCAGTTCCACCCGACAGCTTTAAAAAGATACAACGCACCGCAATTTTTATTGAGTGAATCTATGAGAGGCGAGGGAGCCGTTTTGATAAACGATAAGGGCGAGAGATTTATGGAAAAGTATCACAGACTTAAAGAGTTAGCTCCAAGGGATGTTGTTGCCCGTTCCATAGTTTTTGAGATGAAGAAGCGCTCAATAGATAAGGTATATCTTGATACGAGTCGGATGGGGGCGGAATTTGTCAAGTCGAGATTTCCGACAATCTATGCTGAGTGTTTAAAATACGGATTAGATATAACAAAGGAGGCTGTACCTGTTGCTCCCGCTGCGCACTACACTATGGGCGGAGTAAAAACGGACATATTTGCAAAGACCGATATAGACGGACTTTTTGCGGCAGGCGAAGTGGCGTGTAACGGTGTTCACGGAGCAAATCGATTGGCAAGCAACTCGATTTTGGAGGGGCTTGTTTTCGGAAACAGAGCGGCTGAGAGTGCAGGTTTATATGTTAAATCCTTTGACTTTAAACCCTCTGATACCGCTCGTTTTGGGTGCGAGGAGTGTGACGATACCGAAGCTATGAGAAAAAAGATTGATGATATAAAAGAAAAATTGTGGGAGCGGCTCGGTGTTGTCAGAAGCATAAACGATATGAAGGAAATGGCGGAGTGTGCAAGCGGTATGTTTTTGAAATACAACAAGAGATACTGCTGTAAAGAGGGAATAGAGTTGAGAAATATTGCCTTGATTTCCGTTGTAATAGCCTACAGTGCACTGGAGAGAAAGGGCAGCGTAGGTGCTCACTACTGTATAGATACACCGCATAAATACGACAATACTAAACACATCAGTGTGAATAGAAAAGATTTGGGGGAGCTGTTTTGAATATTATTGATGCAATAGGAAACACACCACTTGTAAAGCTGAAAAACGGGATATTTGCCAAGCTTGAGATGTTCAATCCTACGGGCTCTATTAAAGATAGAACCGCATACTCGATGTTAAAAAATGTCTTAGATAAAATTTCAGATAAGGGGATAGTTGAGCCTACAAGCGGAAATACTGGGATTTCTTTGGCTTTTTTGGGAGCGTATTACGAGATACCCGTGACGATTGTTATGCCTGAGAATTTAAGTCCGCAAAGGGTGGCAATAATGGAGTCGTTCGGTGCAGAGGTAATTTTGACAGATGAAAAAGGCGGGATGGCTTTGTCTGTTGAAACAGCAAAGGATTTGGAGAAAGAGGGGTTTTTTATGCCAAATCAGTTTTCAAACCCACTAAATCCTGCCGTACACAAAGAAACGACTGCTGTGGAAATTTATAAACAGCTCGGCAGTGTTGATATATTTGTTTGCTGCGTCGGAACAGGCGGTACCTTCAGCGGTGTTACAAGATATCTGAAGGATAAGAATCCAAACCTAAAAGCAATTGCGGTTGAGCCGAAATCCAGTCCGTTTTTAAGTCTGGGAAAATCGGGAGCACATAAAATTCAGGGTATCGGAGCCGGCTTTTTGCCTGATGTTATGGATATGAGTTTGGTTGATGACATTGTTGTTGTGAGTGACGAGGAGGCTTTGGATTATCAACAAACGCTTGTGAAAAAAGAGGGTATATTTGCAGGAATTTCAAGCGGTGCAGCCTATTTCGCCGCATCAAAAATCCGCTTGAGGTATCAAAAATCCAATGTTGTAACAATATTTGCCGATTCTATGGATAGGTATGTGTGATGAGAGAGCTGCAAAAAGTTATAGGGTATAGGTTTAAAAATGAGGAACTGTTAAAAAAAGCATTGACCCATAAGTCAAGTGTAAGGAATAAAAATGACTCCAACGAGAGATTGGAGTTTCTGGGTGATGCCGTTTTGGAGTTAATAGTTACGGAATATTTAATTGACAAATACAGAAATACCGACGAAGGAAGGTTGTCAAAAATCAGAGCCGCAACGGTAAACACCGAGGTGCTGTCTTCTATTGCAACAAGGCTTGAGATGTACCGTTATATATTTGTCGGTAAAAGCGAGCAAAAAGAGGGCATTATGTATAACAGGAGCATTCTTGAAAACACCTTTGAGGCTTTGGTCGGTGCAATTTATTCGGACGGCGGGTTAGACGACGCAAGGGGCTTTGTTATTAGCCAACTTTCTGATACAATAGATAAGATTGTTGAAACAGGCATGATTTTCGACCACAAAACCTATCTCCAGGAGTTGACTCAAAAGAGGTTCTCATGCCTTCCTGAGTACAAAATTATAAAAGAACTCGGTGTGGAGCACAATAAAACATTTCACTGCGAAGTTTTTATTGACGGTGTGAGTTACGGAAAAGGAGTCGGAAAAAGTAAAAAAGAAGCTGAAAAAGAAGCTGCCAAAAAAGCCATAGAGAGGATAGAAAAAAGAGATGTTTAAATCGGGATTTGTTGCTATTATAGGAAAACCCAATGTCGGAAAATCAACGCTGTTAAACCTTTTAATCGGTGAGAAGATAGCAATAGTGTCACATAAGCCGCAAGCTACAAGAAAATCTGTCAGGGGTATTTTGACTACGGATGAATACCAGATTGTCTTTGTAGATACACCGGGCATACACAGGTCGCAAAAAAAATTAAATGAGGCAATGATTAAGTATATAGACGAGGCTATTGATGATTTCGATGTTGCACTTGTCATAACGGATAATCAGGGAACGATAGATGACATTATGGAGGAGTATTTAAGAAAGATAGCCTCCAAAAATAAGAAATCCCTGCTTGTGATAAATAAAATAGATTTGATGGACAGAAAGCGTATTGAAGAGATTAAAAACAGATTTACGGAAATTGTAGAGTTTGATGAAATTATAGAAACGTCGTTGACATCTTCCGCTGATGCCAAAGAAAAGATTCTCACCGCCCTGCTTTCTTTGCTTGAAGAGGGTCCGAGGTACTACGAAGACGACATAATAAGCACGGAGACAGAGAGATTTATTATCTCTGAAATTATCAGGGAAAAGATAATGAACCTTGTTGCAAAAGAGGTACCCTACCATATAGCCGTTGTTGTTGATGAGATGAAGTACAGGCAAGAAAAGGGGATTTACTACATCAAAGCGACAATAATAGTTGAAAGAAAAACGCAAAAGATGATAGTCATAGGGAAAGATGGTAAGTTAATTAAAGAGATAGGAAAACTTGCCAGGATTGATATAGAGAATTTTTTGGACAGCAGGGTGTTTTTGGAGTTGTGGGTTAAGGTTAAGGAAAATTGGACAAAGAAGGAAAAAGCAATTAAAGAGTATATGAATCCAAGGTATTAAATGGCTAAAGAACATTCCAGCACAAAGGTTTTGGTGCAAACCATACGGAAATTTATAAGAAAAGATGCAATAGACAACGTTTGCAATATAGTAAAGAAACTGCACCCCGCAGATATAGCCAAGATTGCTCAAAATCTTGCTCCTGACGAAAGGGTTGTGCTGATAAAATCCATAAGTGATATTAAATTAAGAGCCGAAACCATAGAATACCTTGACGACTACTCCGTTGCTGCCGATATATTGAGCAATTTCTCTCCTCAGGAGATTGCAAAGGTTTTGGAGAGCATTTCGGTTGACAAGGCTGTTGATATATTTGACGAGTTAGACGAAGAGGTTGCCGAAGAGGTTCAAAGCCATCTCGATTCTAAAGTAAAAGAAGAGATGATGACGCTGGCTAAGTATGCCGAGGATACAGCCGGCGGTATAATGAACCCCGATTTCTTTGCCATTGATAAGGATATGACAGTTGAAGAGGCTATTGAGGCAATCAGGAGGGCAAGTAAAGAGAAACGCATAATATATGTTTATGTTATAAATAAACACAGGCATCTTATCGGCGTTGTTACGTTGAGGGCTTTGATAACGGCTGATAAAAACGAAAAAATAGAATCCATAACGAATACCAATGTTATTTCTGTAAGAACAGATATGGACCAGGAAGAGGTTGCAAAGATAGTCGAAAAATACGATCTGTTGTCCATACCCGTTACGGATAATAAAAACAGACTTGTCGGTGTTATTAACGTTGATGATATTATTGACGTTATAAGAGAGGAAACCACAGAGGATATATATAAACTCGTCGGTACATCTGAAGACGAGATGGAAGAGGTGAGCGTTTTAAGCATTATTAAATACAGAGCGCCCTGGTTGATAATGAGTTTGATAGGCGAATCAATTTCGGGAAGTGTTTTGAAATTCTTTGACGGCACATTGAAAAGCGCCATATCACTGTCATTTTTTATGCCTTTAATTATGGCTTTGGGAGGAAATACCGGTCAGCAGTCTCAAACAATTGTCGTTAGGGCTCTGGCTATCGGAAAATTCGATGAAAGCGGTATATGGATTATAATCAAAAAACAGATAAAGACGGCTCTTTCTATCGGTGCACTGTTTTCGTTTTTGGGTTTTGCTATGGCATTCGTTTTTCAACACAACGTTCATCTTGCTGTTGTGGTGGCTCTATCTTTATTCTTATCTATGTTTTTATCAACGATGATTGGGGCTATGCTCCCTGTGGGTTTAAAAAAGATAAACGTTGACCCTGCGGTTGCCGCATCGCCTTTTATATCGGCACTGAACGATATAATGGGGTTGTTTATCTATCTTTTAATAGCCACGCTGATGATAAAATATACGGGAGTTAGATTATGAAACTCTTTGGCACGGACGGTATAAGGGGAAAAGCCAATGTCTATCCTATGGTCGGAGACTTGGCATATAAGCTGGGTAAAGCCCTTGTTTATGCTTTGGGCAACAACACAAAAAACAAAAAGAAAAAAATAATTATAGGTAAAGATACGAGGCTCTCTTGTTATATGCTTGAAAGCGCCTTGACAAGCGGAGTTGTCTCTATGGGTGCTGACGCCTATCTTGTGGGTCCTATGCCTACTCCGGCAATTGCTTTTTTAGTAAGAAGTATGAGAGCGGATGCCGGAATAGTTATATCGGCAAGCCACAACCCTTTTGATGATAACGGTATAAAAATTTTTTCAAGCAAAGGGCTGAAACTTGATGATGAGATTGAAAGCCGCATAGAAAATATTATTTTTAGCGGAAAGTTGGATAACAAGGGAGAGCTTGGCAAAAACTTAGGCAGGGCGTACAGAATAAGAGATACGCTGGGGCGCTACATAGTGTTTGCCAAAGATACACTGCCATATACGATGAACCTCGAAGGTTTGAGAATTGTGCTTGATTGTGCTAACGGAGCCACATATAAGGTTGCGCCTATGATTTTTGAGGAACTCGGAGCCGAGGTTATAGCAATAAACGACGAGCCTAACGGTATAAACATAAACGAAAAGTGCGGTTCGACCTACCCGAGCGCAATTATAGAGGCAAGCAAACTTTACAGGGCTGATGTAGGTATTGCGTTTGACGGTGACGGCGACAGGGTTTTTATGGTTGACGAGAGGTACAATTTGATTGACGGGGATATTATTTTGTCCATTTTGGCTAAGGATATGAAGAAAAAAGGCATTTTAAAGAACAATACTGTTGTCGGAACGGTTATGACAAATTACGGGCTTGAGAAGGTTCTTGCATCACAGGGTGTTAAACTCGAGCGTGTTGACGTTGGTGATAAAAATATAGTGAAAAGAATGATAGAGGGAGGATTCAACTTGGGCGGAGAGCAGTCCGGTCATATTGTGTTGTCCGACTTAAATACGACGGGAGATGGAATTATAACGGCTTTGGCTGTTCTATCCATTGTTAAGCAGAAAAGAAAAAGTCTTTCTAATTTATACGGTGATTATAAAAAAGTGCCTGAAAAAACCGTAAATGTTTCGGTTAAAGAAAAACCGCCTCTTGAAGATATTAAGGAGATTCAGAATGCCATAGTAGAGGCTAAAAAGCTAATTGATAATAAAGGCAGGGTTGTTGTTAGATATTCCGGCACCGAGCCGTTTTTAAGAATAACCGTTGAGTCGGACGATTTTTCTAAAATTGACAAATGTATCGGCAGCATAGAAAAAGCCGCAAAAAAAGTTTTATCTTAGAAAAAGGAGAACCCTATGAAAAGAATTTTGAGTTTGTTAGCGGTTTTGGTTTTTGTGGTAGGTGTATTCAATGTTAAGGCAGGCAGCTTTGATGTTAATTTAAACGGTGTATATTCCAAGCAAAAAAGCACAAATCTTGCAAATTTTATAGGTAAAAAACCTGTTTTGGTTGTATTTTTTTATCCACAGTGTCCTCCTTGTGAAAAGGAAGCATCCATCATAAACAGGATATATAAAAAATACAAAGACTCTATTTTTGTTATCGGCGTAAGTTTGAGTAAAGACAGGTATGATATTGAAGATTTTATAGACGATTTGGGTATTAAATATTCGATTTACAGAATAGCAAACAAGAATCAGTTGAGAAATATAGGCGGCATTCTGGCAACGCCCACATCAATTTTGATAAGCAAAAAGGGAAAAATTATTTGCAAAGTACCGGGAGTTATCGATTATAAGGTTATGTCTGAGAAGATAAGCAGGTGTATCAAGTGAATTCGGAGGTAGTATGTTTAAAGTAGCTGTTTGTGACAGTATTTCTGAGAAAGGTATAGAGCTTCTAAGGGCTGAAAAAGAGATAGAGGTTGAACTGAAAGCGAATGTGGATAAAAAGGAGCTGCCTTTGCAGCTTGTCGATGTCGATGCGATTATTACAAGAAGTGCAACAACAATAGATAAAGAGTTTTTAAGCCACTGCAAAAACCTTAAAGTGATTGGCAGAGCCGGTGTTGGAGTTGATAATATAGATTTGGACGAAGCATCGAAAAAGGGAATAGTGGTTTTGAATATGCCGACAGGAAACACTATTGCCGCAACGGAACACACTATGACATATATGTTAAACTGTTTGAGATTTATGCCAAATGCAAATTACGAATTGAAATATAAGCATATTTGGGATAGAAAAAAGTGGATGGGCATAGAGTTAAGCGGCAAAACTCTCGGTATAATCGGTATGGGCAGGATAGGAAGCCGTGTTGCTGTCAGGGCGATGAGCTTCGGGGCAGATGTAATAGTTTATGACCCGTATATTAAAAAAGAGAAGGCTACGAGTATAGGAGCCAGGATTACGGACAGCTTGGATGAGCTTTTGAAAGAGTCTGATATTATTACGATACACACACCAAAAACCGACGAAACATACAATATGATTGGTGAAAAAGAGATAGAGAAGATGAAAGAGGGCGTTATTTTGATAAACTGCGCTCGCGGAGGGCTCTATAACGAAAAAGCTTTGTATGACGGTTTGAAAAAAGGAAAGATAAGGGCTTTAGGCATTGATGTTTTTGAAAACGAGCCTCAGCCTAACCATCCGCTTCAAGAGTTTGACAACGTGTTTGTGACGCCGCACTTAGGCGCCAATACGTATGAATCTCAAATTAAGGTTGCAGAGGGTATAGCGAGGTCTGTTATAGACGCCCTAAAGGGCAGAGGCTATGAAAATGCCGTCAATATAGCAATGCCAGAGGAAGAAATTTCAGATATCGGTAAGCAATTTTTAGGCTTGGCAGAAAGAATGGGCTCGTTTTTGTCGCAGTACGTTAAGAGTTTTATTAACAAAGTCACGGTCTATTCTCACGGCGAGATAGAGAATTACAACAACTCTTTGGCTTTGTTTACATCGGTTGGCGTGCTTAAAAATATGGTTGATGAGCATATAAATTATGTAAACGCACCCTACATTGCCAAAGAGCGCGGGATAGAGATAGATACGAAGATATACAAACAAAAAACGGAATTTAAAAACTATATGGCTATTAAGGCGGAGTATGACGACAACAAGAGCATAGAGATAGGCGGAACTGTTTTTGAGCCGAACAAAGCGAGAATCGTCTATATGGACGGTTTTGATATGGAGATAGAGTTAACGGGCAACATAATTGTGTTTAGAAACACCGATAAACCGGGCGTTATCGGTATGGTTGGTGCAATACTGGGTAAACACAATATAAATATAGCCGATTTCAGACTTGGTCGAAAAGAAAAGATGCAGGAGGCTCTCTCTTTTATAAAAACAGACGAAGAGGTAACAGACGATATTCTTAACGAACTTTTAAATATTAACGGGGCTATTGCAGCATCTAAGGTAAAACTTTAAAAAAAGTTTTTAACGGCATAAAAAAGCGTTTATGCTTTAAAATATATTTATCGTGTGATACTGTTTGTGAAATATTTGCGGAGTGTGTAGCGTGATAAAGGTATATTTTGCTCTGTTTATCGGTATCGTATGCGTTTCTTTGGCATCCATATTTATAAAATTAACCGGAGATGTGCCGAGTATAATCATAACCGTCTATAGGCTTGTAATATCCTCTTTTTTGCTTTTGTCCTACTCATTTTTTAAGAAAAAAAACGTTTTTGGAAATGATAAAAAAGTTCTTTTGATTGCCGCTTTGGGCGGCATCTTTTTAAGCGCTCACTTTATATTCTGGATAGCCTCTATTCAATACACATCAATCCCAAGCTCCGTAACTCTGGTTGCCACAAGCCCAATATTTGTCGGTCTGTTTTCATACTTCATACTTAAAGAAAAACAGGGTAGCGCAATTGTGATAAGTATAGCTTTGTCGGTTTTTGGGAGTATTATTTTGGCTTCCTCAGACGGGGGTCTGTTTTTTAAAACTTTTGACAAACGTGCTCTGCTTGGAGATATGTTTGCCCTGCTCGGTGCAGTGGCAGTTTCGGGTTATTTTATTGTAGGCTCATATTTAAGGCGGTTTATGGATATAATGAGCTACATAACGGTTGTTTATAGTTTTGCGGCGTTCTTTTCATTTATTGCTGCCCTATTTTTCAAAGAACCGTTTTTCGGTTACAATGAAAGTTCCTATCTGTATATGGTTTTGCTTGCCGTTATTCCGCAATTGATAGGACATACATCGTTTAACTATGCGCTGAAATATGCAAAAACAAGCGTTGTTGCCATATCAACACTCGGTGAGCCTATCGGGGCAAGTATTCTCGCCTATGTCATTTTTAATGAAAAAATAATCCTTATGCAGGGTTTTGGTATGGCTATCATCTTAATATCCATACTTATTGCCGCTATGAAGGCGCAAAAAGAGATAGAGTAAACAGCAGAATTTCCCTAACTTTAACAGGCTCACCTTGAAATGGACGGGTTGTTGTGATACTATTTGGCGCTTAAAATTAAAAGCCGGGAGTTTGTATGGTAAAAAAAGAATATTCCAATTTTATCGAGGAAATCATTGAAAAGGATATTGAAAGCAACAGATACGGAGGGCGTGTTCATACCAGATTTCCGCCTGAGCCAAACGGCTATCTGCATATAGGTCACGCCAAATCCATCTGTTTGAATTTTGCAACTGCTCAAAAGTATAATGGTAAGTGCAACTTGAGATTTGACGATACGAACCCTTTAAAAGAGGACAAGAAATATGTTAACTCAATAATAGAAGATGTTAAGTGGCTTGGTTTTGATTGGGAAGACAGACTTTTCTATGCATCCTCCTATTTCGATAAAATGTATGAATATGCCGTTTTGTTAATTAAGAAGAACAAAGCGTATGTTTGCGATTTAAGTGCCGATGAAATAAGGCAATACAGAGGAACGCTGACTTCACCGGGAAAAGACAGTCCCTATAGAAATCGCAGCATAGAGGAGAATCTTGAGTTATTTGAGAGAATGAAAAACGGAGAATTTGAAGACGGTTCAAAAACATTGAGGGCTAAAATAGATATGTCACACCCAAATCTGAATATGAGAGACCCGGTTATGTACAGGATTCTTCATACACCACACCACAAAACGGCGAACAAATGGTCTATATATCCGACATACGATTGGGCGCACTGTTTAGAGGACTCCATAGAGGGCATAACACATTCGCTCTGCACGCTTGAGTTTGCCGACCACAGGATACTCTATGAGTGGTTTTTGGATGAACTGGGTATATACAAACCCCAACAGATTGAGTTTGCAAGGTTGAATTTAACCTATACGGTGTTAAGTAAGAGGAAATTGAATAAACTTGTTGACGGCGGTTATGTTCAAGGGTGGGATGACCCCCGAATGCCAACCTTAGCCGGTTTAAGAAGAAGAGGTTATACGCCTGAGTCGATAAGGGATTTTGTCGAAAGAACCGGTGTGACAAAGAGCGATTCCGTTGTGGATTATGCGCTTCTTGAACACTGCATAAGGGATGAATTGAACAGGAATGCAAAGAGAGTAATGGCTGTTTTGGAGCCTTTAAAGGTTGTTATCACGAACTATCCCGAAGATGAGGTTGAAGAATTGGATGCCGATAATAACCCCGAAAAACCGGAAGACGGAGTTAGGAAAATCCCCTTTTGCAGAGAGGTTTACATAGAAAAAGAGGATTTTAGAGAAGATGCTCCCAAGAAATTTTTCAGGCTCGCACCCGGTAGAGAGGTTAGGTTAAAACACGCATATTATATAACCTGCACGGATGTAATTAAGGATAAAAACGGAAATATAGTTGAGTTGCACTGTACATACGACCCTAAATCAAAAGGCGGTTGGACAGATGACGGCAGGAAGGTTAGGGGTACCTTGCACTGGGTTTCTGCAAAACACTGCATAGATATTAAGGTAAGGCTGTACAACCATCTGTTTAAAGATGAGGAACCCGGCAAAGACGATAGTGATTTTATAGAATCTTTAAACCCCGATTCCTGTGTGGTGTTGGATAACTGTAAAGCCGAACCCTCTCTAAAAGATGCTAAACTTGAGGACAGATTCCAGTTTTTGAGAAAAGGTTATTTCTGCCTTGATAAGGATTCAAACAAGAACAACCTTATATTTAACAGAACCGCTACGCTGAAAGATAGCTGGTCAAAGATAGAAAAGAAAACAAAGTAGTATGAATTTTAACATAACGGCGACGATACATCTTGGCAGGTTGCGTTATAATTTTGAAAAAATAAGCGATATTGTGGGCAGCAACGTGAGTATCATTCCCGTCATCAAAGCAGACGGTTACGGGCACGGCATTTTTGAGGTGGCAAATACCCTCTGTGAATATTCCAATGTTGCATATCTCGGTGTTGCGCATACCGAAGAAGCCGTTTTGTTAAGGCAAAAGGGTATAGATGAGAATATTCTGGTTATGAGCTGTATGCACGGCACTGATTTTGAAGTTATGCACAGTTTGAATATAACACCTGTTATTCATAGCTTTAAGCTGTTAACGGATGCGATTGGTTTTGCAAAGGATAAGGGTGTTAGATTTCCCTTGCACTTGAAGTTTGATACGGGTATGTCGAGACTCGGTATGAATATTGAATATGCAGAGGAAGTTGCAAAGTTGTGCTCAAAAGAAAAAGATAGTATTGCACTTGAAGGACTTATGAGTCATTTTAGCGACTCCGAAAGCGATAGCGAGTGGACATTGGTGCAAAATGACAGATTTAAATCGTTAATAGAGTTTTTCGAGTCTGCCGGTTTTGATGTGAAATACAAGCATATAGCAAATACCGGCGCTTTTGTGCAGCACAAAGAGACACATTTTAACTGTGTCAGACCGGGATTGGGTTTGTACGGATACCTCCCTTCGGCAGATTTGAAAAAGACAGTTGACTTAAAGCCTATTTTAGATGTAAAATCACAGTTGATTAGTATTCACGAACTGAAAAAAGGAGAAGGTATAAGCTACGGCAGGACGTTTAGGGCTGAGCGTGATATGGTTGTGGGTGTTGTGGCTTTCGGATATGCAGACGGATTGTTCAGAAACCTGTCCAATAAGATGGAGTGTTTGATTAACGGAGTAAGGTGCAGGGGTATCGGTAGCGTCTGTATGGATATGTTTATGTGTGATATAACGGATGCAGATGCATCTGCAGAAGATGAGGTTGTTATTTTGGGTTCGTCTGGCAAAGAGACCATAACGGCTGACGAGTTGGCGGAAAAAAGCGGAACAATCAGCTATGAAATTTTGACAAACATAGCAAAAAGCATCAGAGCGCAAAAGGTTTATACGGATTAGATATGCTGTCGTTTTTTGAGTCTATAGGAAGCGGGTTTTTAAACTTTCTAAAAGATACAGGCGGTATATTGGAACTTTCTTTCGGGTTTGTTCTGGCTTTTTTGTCCGGTCCTGCCAGAATAAGAAAAACGTTCGAGCAGATGTACTATGTCGGTGTCAAATCAACACTGATAGTTTTTTTAACCTCTATTTTTGTCGGTATGGTGGAGGCTTTGCAGATATACCACGGATTTCATAAGTTCGGTGCAGACGATATGATAGGATATACAGTTGCGGTTTCTTTAGGAAGGGAGCTTGCGCCGGTTTTAACGGCTTTAATGATAGTTGCAAGAAATGTTTCCGCAATGGCAGCTGAACTCGGCACTATGAAGGTGACACAGCAGATAGACGCTTTGGAGGTTATGGCTGTAAATCCGGTTAACTTTCTTGTTGTACCGAGGATTATAGCAATGACAGTTATGCTTCCGGCACTCGTTATAATATCAAATGCTGTCGGAAATATCGGAGGCTATCTTGTTGGTGTGAATATACTGAATTTAAACCCTACGGCTTACATAAAAAACATTCAAATATACATCGATTTGAGTGATTTGACATACGGTCTCATTAAAGCGGGGGTTTTCGGATTTATAATTTCTTTAATCGGATGTTATATGGGCTTAAATACTGACGGAGGGGCAAAGGGAGTCGGTAATTCGACCACAAAAGCCGTTGTTGCGGCAAGCATATCTGTTCTTGTGGCGGATTATTTCCTGACAGCTTTGCTGTTTTGATAAAATGATTAGAGTTGAAGAATTAAAGAAAAGTTTCCAAACCCAAACGGTTTTGGACGGTGTGAATTTATCTATAGAAGACGGCAAAATCACTGTTATAATAGGAAAAAGCGGAACGGGTAAAAGTGTTTTGCTTAAAAATATCATAGGGCTTTTGAAGCCTGACAGCGGCAGAGTGTTGTATAATGAAGACGATATGGTAACGGCAAGCAAGAAAAAGTTAAATAAGATAAGGATGAACTTCGGTGTTTTATTTCAAGATGCGGCTTTGTTTGATTCTTTGAGTGTTTTTGAAAACATAGCGTTTCCCGTTGTGGAACACAGACTTATTAAAAACAGAAAAAAGATAAAAGAGTCGGTTAAAAAGACGCTTGAGCTTGTTGGACTAGGTGAAATATACGATAAAATGCCTTCTGAGTTATCCGGTGGAATGAAAAAAAGGGTAGGGTTGGCAAGGGCTATTATAACGCAGCCGGAGTTTATATTTTTTGATGAGCCGACAACCGGGCTTGACCCGGTTTCTGCAATGGCAATAGCCGGTCTTATTAAGGATATGCAGATGAAACTCTCAACGACCTGTTTTATAATAAGTCACGATTTGTCATTGACATTTAAGATTGCAGATAATATAGGATTATTGGATAATGGAAAGATTGTAGAATTCGGGAGCAAGGAATCTTTTTTAAACTCGGACAATGAATTGGTTAAAGATTTTTTGAAGGCTTATGAAATAGGAGAATCAATATGAAAGGTAAGAATTTTGAGATTATAGTCGGTCTGTTTGTGGTTATTGTTTTGATACTGCTTGGATGGCTAACGACGCAGATGGGTAAATTTAGTTTCAAACATAAGCCTGCATATACCATATATGCTCCTTTTAGCGATGTGTCGGGGCTTGATGTTAATACTAAGGTAAAGGTTGCGGGCGTTACCGTCGGCGTTGTTAAAAATATTCGCTTAAAAGGCGCAAAAGCCGTTGTAAGCATTGCGATTTACAGTCAATATAAGATTCCCGTTGACTCGGTTGCGTTGATTAAAAGCAAGAGTTTGCTCGGTGAGAAGTTCTTGGAGATACAGTTCGGCAGTGCAAATAAGTATTTAAAGAACGGGGATTATCTTACAAGAACCGAATCCGCTACGGATATAGGCACACTTGTCAAAAATATTAACAAGGTCTTTAACAACCAAAACAGGGAGAATATATCAAAAGCCATAGAAAAAATCGGTCAGTTGAGCGAACATCTTGACGAGATGGTTCAAGAAAACAGAAAAACGCTTAAAGTTGCAATTCAACAGGCAAAAGATGCTATGGAGAACTTTAATAAATCTATGGAAGTTATCAAGAATATGGTAAATGAGAATAAGCAAAACGTTAAATTGGCTATAGCAAACGCAAGATATTCTATGGAAAAACTCAATAAAACCCTTGATAATATATATTTTATGACATACAGAATGAGACAAGGCAAAGGAAGCCTCGGTAAGTTGATAAACGATAACTCCCTTTATAACAATATTAACGAGGCATCGAGCAACATTAAAAATATAACAGGTAAGATTAATAACGGGAAAGGCACGATAGGTAAACTTGTCAATAACGATTCGGTATATAACAACCTGGACGAAACTCTCAAATACATAAAAAGATATTTAAGCAAAACAAACAGAATATTTATTAAGGTTTCAACCGGAAGCGAGTATCTTTTCAGAGACGGGAATTCAAAAGGGTTTATAAATGCTGATATCTATACAATGCCGGATAAGTTCTACAGAATAGGTTTGGTTAGCGAAAAGAATTATGAGGATACCCCGAACCCATCGGGTAACGACTCAAATAAGATGAGATTCACGGCACAGATGGGAAAAAGATATTACAACTTTGTCTTAAGGGGAGGAATTACGGAATCCACCTTCGGCGTCGGAGCGGATTACTATGCTTTAAACGATAGGGCTAAATTCAGCATAGACGCATTTGACTTTAACCACGATAACGATATAAGAGACAACAATGCTCAGCTGAAAGCCCAGCTTTCATATACGTTTTGGAGACATTTCAGCCTATTTGGCGGAGTGAACGAAATCCTCAACTCAAGAAGCAGGTCTGCCTACCTTGGCGGGGCAATCGAATTCTCTAACGATGATTTGAAATACTTCATAAGCAATGCCCCTGTAGGTGCTATCAAATAAACTTGAGTTTCGGATTGTCCGATACAGCGCTGCAGGCGTATGCATATTTAAAGAATGTTTTTATCGATTCAATCTTTTCACCGGTTAAATCATACGATATGTTTTTTGTAAGATAGCTTTTACACTCTTGTTTATCGATAATATCCGTCTTTTTTGCGAAACTTTCACAAATTATCTCAATATTGTTTTTACCCCACTCTTTTGATTCTATAAATATCCTTTTAACATTTTCTTTCGGTCTTTTGTTTGTAACCCACGTTGCAAAAACAAAAGGCAGGGATGTCATATCGTTCCACTCAACAGCCAAATCGAGTTTTTCACCGTTTTGAGTTTTTATCCTTTCAAGAGCCCTGTCGCCTATGACCAGTTCGCAATCGGCATCACCACCATACACATAATCAACACTGATGTTATATTTAAAACGAAACAGAACCTTTGTCAGTGCTACGGAGGTGTTTGAATTTTTATCGAGTTTGACTCTCTCAATCTTATTTAAAGGCTTTTTTAGAAACAAAACGACGCTTTTTACCTGTTTGTTGCTCGAAATGCAGCAGTCGCTTATTATTCCGTATTTGTCTGAGTTTGCATACTCCACAATGGGAACGTTTCCTATGTCAACCTCATTTTTCCTCAAAAGCAGAGAGCAAACGCTCGGAGGATGTGCAAAAAACTCAAAATCGTTTTCTATAATTCTGTTTTTAAGCGCAAAATACAGAGGATATGCGTTTAAAAATTCAACTAAAGCTATCTTCATATAGTTTTAATCTATATTCAACCTATACTTTTCTTTCCACTTTTTTAAGCCAGCCTTCAGGCGC
>WGCD01000101.1 GCA_015493995.1 Desulfurellaceae bacterium | reverse complement strand
TACGGACAGATAAACATTTTGAGGCTTAATGCCTGTTATAACATCAAGCACGCTTTGCGAAAAAGAGATTGTAGCAATATTTTTTGCGCCCGATAGAAAATTTACGGCACTATTTATCGCAGCCTTTGAAGAACTTTCAATATCTTTTTTTATGAGTTTTAATATGTTTATGTCTTTTTTCTTTAAGGCTTGAACTATCTTTAAACCTGTATTTATCACAACTGCCATAGATGATTGGTTTTTAATGACCTCATAAATTAAATCTATCGTATCAGATTCATTGAATAGATGTTCGGCACACTTAATCATATATGAGCAAATTTGAGTGGATGATGAGCTGTTATCGTGTGCAAGTGATTGTAAAACAGCTTTGGGATTTTTTTTATCGGGTGTCATTATTTGGCTCTATAACGATATCCTCTTTGCCTTGAATCTCTCTTACATAAATTTTTACGTTGTTTTTGGGAGTTTCAACAACCCTTTTAAGCGTATCGTCAAATAGAATCTTGTTTCCGCTTTTTATTTCTCCTTTTATGATTATATGACCTTTCTTGTAGCTGCCTTCCATCTCGGCTATCTCTTTTTGAATTTTTTCCAATTCGCTTTTTGCCTGCTCATATGCCTCTTCCGCCTGCTTTAACTCTTGGGTGCACTCCTTGAATTTTTTTACAACAATCAACAGAGGCTTGGGTATTTCTTTCTTTTCTTCCTGAAGCTGTTTTATGGTTTTTTTAATGCTGTCGTAGCGCTGTTTTTCCTTTTCAAAAGCATTGAGCGCATTTTCGTAATTTTTCTTATTAGTTTTCAGAATAACAGCTGCATATTCCCTTTTTACGCATAACTCTTTGTACTTTTCCTTAATCCAGGGCAGGGCAAGCGGCTGTATTGCTATTAGATTATCGCCCCCCTCGATTTTGTTTATAAAGATAGATTCCGATGAAGTAGTAACATTGGAAGACATCATAACCTCTTTGATTTCTATCTTAGGGCAGGTTATCTTGGATGCTACGGATTTATTTATTACAGCACTGTTTTTGGATAGAATTCTGGCGTGCTCGGCTAAATCTATCTCAACCTCATCGGCTTCGACAGAACCTCTGCATATAGATATAACGGCTTTTTTGGCTACAATTTTTGCATCTTGATGTACACTCCCCTTTATTGTGACCTCGTCGGCTTCCACTACGGCTTTCGGTCCTACGTCTCCGTTTATGGTAACCTTTTTCGCTTTAACCTTCATACCAGCTGCTATCGTGTCTTCAACGGAATCATTACCCATTGAACCTATCTCAATTTCGACATCTGCATCTGCATTAAGATTGCCCGTTGTTTTTATATCAACCTTATCAACGGAAACCGTCGTGTCTATATCGTATGTTCCGTTTTTATATATTATAACGCCGTCTTTTTTGGATATGAGTTTTACGACATTTCCGTCGTCAACCTTTTCTATGCTGTCTGAGTTAAATTTAACGTCCTCCAAATCTTCTATAACAACACCGACATCTTGCGGTATAATTCTACCGAAAACGTCGTATCCTTCTTCTCCTCTTGTCGGTTTGAAAAATTCTATCAAGACCTTTCCCTTCTGCACAGGTACAAGGAAATTTTTCTTTTTATAGTCTATTTTTCCGTCTTTTGTTATACTGCCGGCTGCGTGGTATCTGTTAAAATAAAATT
Source organism: Desulfurellaceae bacterium (assembly GCA_015493995.1). Taxonomy (GTDB): domain Bacteria; phylum Campylobacterota_A; class Desulfurellia; order Desulfurellales; family Hippeaceae; genus S144-51. The sequence continues at coordinate 5,846 of WGCD01000101.1, read as the reverse complement.
TTAGTTCGCTGTTTTTACCTCTTACGGGCTTTTTGCCCTCGGCTATAAGAATCCTAAACGGCTTGTGCGACGGGTTTAAGCGTTTTTTTATCTCCTTTGCTATCATAAGGAGGGTTTTGTCTTTAAAAAGAAATACAAGTTTGTTAAGTGCAGCGACTTTTTTTATTATTTCTACTATTCCGTTTTCGGAAATATCAATACTGCCCTGCATTTTAGAGGGATTAACCACTATATACGCCTTTTGGGGGTGTTCGGTATTTTCCTCTTCAATATCTAAAATATCGTACAACTTAGACTTATCGCTATTTATAAAGTACTTAACTTTGTAGAGTTTGGTTATATTGCCCTGCTCGTCTTTTTTTTCCTGTTCTTCTTCTATTTCAAAGTCTATGAATTTTGAGGGGAATCCCAACTCTTTTGAAACCTCGGCTAAAGTTCCTTTAATGTCCGATGTTTCCCTTTCTACAAACTCCATCAACACTCCTTTTTCTTTCAAAAAGCAGACAGTTGCAGGTTGAAGATGCTACAAAAAAACATAACAAAAAAGTTAAATCTTAACAAGTAAAATATTGACACAAGCAGATAAAAATATATAATTGACCTGCTTTTGCCGGGGTGGTGAAACTGGTAGACACGCGAGACTCAAAATCTCGTGGGAGCGATCCCGTGCGGGTTCGAGTCCCGCCCCCGGCACCATCTCTACAATCCCCAATCCCTTAGGTATCTGAAATCAACGTTTATTGTTCTTCTGCTTATCTTGGCTATTATCGGAGGAAGTCTTTTAAACTGGTTTCTCCTTACCCGTTCGGCAATTCCGTAAACCAGTTCTTTTTCGAAACCCAATTTGATTACCTCGTCAGCGGAATATCTCAGGTCATACATATGGTATAAAATGATGTCGGCATCGTCGTATGAAAACCCCAGTTCTTCTTCGTCACTTTGACCTACCCATAAATCTGCTGAGGGCTTTTTGTTGATTATACTTTTTGGTACACCGAAGTATGCTGCAAGTTGGTATATCTGGTTTTTATACAAATCGCCAATGGGGTTCAAACAGGATGCCATATCACCGTACCATGTTCCGTAACCCAAAAGCAGCTCTGTTTTATTGCTTGTTCCCACGACAAGAGCGCCGTATAATGATGAGTGGTCAAAAAGCGTTATCATCCTTAACCTGGCAAAAATATTACCCTTTCTGACATTGCTCATATCGTCGAATTTTTTTATATATGAATCGGCAGCCTCGGTTATTTCAAAGACTTTGGCATTTATTTTGGTGTCATCAACAACCCTCATAGCATCCTCAAGGCTGTTTTTGCTTGATGTTTTGTAGGGCATCAGAATCCCGTAAACGTTCTCTTTTCCCAAGGCTTCTTTGGCGATGTATGCAACTAAAGATGAGTCTATACCGCCGGATAGCCCTATTACGGCTTTTTTCAGACCGGTTTTTAATATCTCCTGCTTTACAAACTCGATTAAGTATCTTGAAACCACACCGCAATCAATCTTTAATTTATCCGTCAACATATCTCAATGTCCTCGTTTTTTAGTATGGGCATCATAATTTTCGCTTTTTCAATTAAGCTTTCATCAAAATCAACAATAAGCAGTTCTTCTTTAAATAACTCCGCTTCCTTGATTATAGAGCCGTAAGGTCCCATAACAAAAGAACCTCCGAAAAACCCAACACCGTCTTCAAAGCCCGTTCTGTTCACAAATATTGAGTAGCTGCTTGAAAATTGGGAGAAGTTTGAACATAGGGATTTCCAAAGCTGCGGTTTTATGCCTTTGTGATCCATCCAAAACGGGCTTGCGGATAAAATAATCAAAAAATTAACCCCCTGCTTGAAGGCATCGTTTTGTGAGGAGATGTGAAATGAGTCTTCACAAATAAACATGGCCGTTCTGCCGAATTTCGTATTAAACGCTTCAATCGAACGTCCGCCTGCAAAGTATCTGCCCTCTTCAAACATACCGTAATCAGGCAGAAATTTCTTTCTGTGGTTGTGTATTATCTCGCCGTTTGAAAAATATGCACCGCTGTTAAAGAAATATCCGTTACAATTTTCAACGTAACCCAAAGCTATGTCTATCTCTCTGCTTTTTGTCTTAAATTCACCGAAAAGTTCATCTTCTGTTGTTAAAGCGACACTGTCGGTCAAATCTCTCAACGAATAGCCTGTTAAGGCAAGTTCAGGAAAAATAACCAAATCGCAGTTTTCATATACGGCTTTATCTGTGTAGTGATTTATTTTTGCGAGGTTTTTTTTCACATCTCCCAATATAGTGTCTATTTGGCACAAAGCAATTCTCATAAAATCACTCCATTTTCATATTTATATCCACCCAAACGGCGTGATGCGTTAAAGCGCCCATCGAAATATAATCGACACCGCTTTTTGCAACATCGACAATATTGTTTTCATCTATATTTCCGCTTGCCTCAAAAATCGCCCTATCTTTAAAGTTGTCTGTTATCTTTTTCATATCCTCAACGCTCATATTGTCGAGCATAACTATATCCGCACCGAACTCTATCGCCTCTTTGACCATGTCGTAGTTCTCACACTCCACCTCTATCTTTGTTGTAAAAGGTACGCTGTTTCTGACACTTTCAATAGCCGATTTTATGCCGTTTGCATCCTTTATGTGATTGTCTTTGATTAATACGGCATCAAAAAGACCCATCCTGTGGTTGATGCCTCCGCCTGTTCGCACGGCATATTTTTCAAAAAACCGAAAGCCGGGGGTTGTTTTTCTCGTATCGACAATTTTTGCTTTGTAATCTTTAATCAACTCGGTGATAGTTCTTGTTTTTGTTGCTATTCCGCTCATCCTCTGCATCATATTCAAACTGATTCTCTCCAGATATAGCAGGGCATAATCTTTGGATGACACCTCTGCTATTATTTCGCCGTTGAGCACAAAATCTCCGTCTTTTTTAAACAGGTTAAGCGTAAAAGGTTCTTTAAGTATCTTAAAAAGAGGCTCTATGAAAACAGAGCCTGCTAAAACAAAATCTTCTTTTGCCTTAATAACAGCTTTTTTTGTTGCTTTTTTAGAGATAGCATCGGTTGTTAAATCTGAAAAATAGGCGTCTTCAAGCATATAAAACTCGAATATTTTCTCTAAAAAAACCGGGTTCATCTATCCTCTTTTGATGGAAATCATCCTTTTTATAGGCGCATAAGCCTTGTTAATAATGTCTTCATCAAGGGTTATTTCGTGCCTTTCGTATTTTATAGCGTTGTATAAATCCTCAAGGCGGGTTTTTTTCATATTAAAACAAACTGCACTGCCGCCTATAATATGAAACTTCTTGTTACTCGTTGTTCTTTTAATCTCAAATAAAATACCCTCTTCGGTTCCTATGATAAATTCCTCGGCGCTGCTCTTTTGGACAAATCCCAAAATTCCAGAGGTCGAACCGATAAAATCAGCCGCGTCTCTCACAGCTTTGGGAGATTCAGGGTGCACGGCAACCAAAGCCTCAGGATAACGCTTTTTTAGCTTTTCAAGTTCTTTGATATCGAAGGCTTCATGTGTCGGGCAGTAGCCCTCCCACAGATGAACAACCTTATCCTTAACCCGTTCGGCAACATATTCACCGAGGTTTCTATCGGGAACAAACAACACCTCTTTTTCGGATAAGGATGACACAACGTTAACGGCATTTGCAGATGTGCAGCATATATCCGAAACACTTTTAACGTCCGCATTGGTGTTGACGTATGAAACGACAACCGGATTTCCAAGCTCTTTTTTCTTCCTCAAAACATCCTCTTTTGTAGCCATATCAGCCATAGGACATCCTGCATCCTCAATCGGCAGCAAAACCTTTTTCTCAGGTGAGAGAATTTTTGCCGTTTCTGCCATAAATTTAACGCCGCAAAAAACTATAACGTCTGCATTTGTTTTAGCGGCTATTTGAGCCAAAGCCAAAGAGTCACCGATAAAATCCGCATTCTTTTGAATTTCGTCGAGTTCGTAATAGTGTGCAAGAACGATTGCGTTTTGTTCTTTTTTCAACCTGCTTATTTCAGATTCGATTTCCATTTTTCTTTCTCAACCCCTTAAAAAGATTAAAACTTGGAAAAAGCATATTAAATAAACGTCACAAAATCAAGCATTTAAAAAACCGTAGATTGACAGACACAGCAGATATACAAAATTTTCTATTTTTTGGCAAAGCCTATAGGTTTAAATATAAAAAACTACTTATAATTTTTTATATTTAAAGTTGCGGATGCCTGTTGTGTCGGCATTATAACCATATCCTCAATTGTTACGTGCTGCGGTAAAGAAACTGTAAAATAGACGGCATTAGCCACATCATCGGGTGTTAAAGGAGTTATGTTTTCATACACCTTATCCGCTTTCTCTTTATCGCCGTGGAATCTTACAATGCTAAACTCCGTTTCCACCATTCCCGGGTCTATCGAAATAACCCTTATGTTGTGCCCTAAAACATCCATACGCATAGCCTTGGATAGGTGTAAAACGGCTGCCTTTGTAGCGCAGTAAACATTGCCGCCGATATATGTTTCGTGCCCGGCTATGGAGGATAGATTTACTACGGTCCCGCTGTTTCTTTTAACCATACCCGGCAGTATGGCTTTTGTCACGTACAACAGTCCTTTGATGTTTACATCTATCATCTCCTCCCAGTCGTCTATATTACCGTCTTGAAGTTTATCCAACCCTCTGCTCAAACCTGCGTTGTTTATGAGAATTTCTATATCTTTCCAATCATCCGGCAGGTTTGTAAGGTAATCCGAAACCGCGGTTTTATCTGTTATATCCAGTTGAACGGGCAGTAGTTTAACACCGTATCTGTTTTCCACATTATCTTTAAGCTCGATTAGTCTTTCAAGTCTTCTTGCAACAGCAATAATATTAATGCCGTTTTTTGCAAATATCTCAACGCACGATTTTCCTATTCCGCTTGATGCTCCCGTTACCAATGCTATTTTTTTCATACACTGCCTCCCTTAAAAGCTTATTTCAGGCTTCCGAAAACCTTCTGCAAGAGTTTTGTTGTTCTTGCAACCGGATTTTGCCTAATTTTCTTTTCTTCTTGAGCTATCATATAGAAAATACCCTTTATTGTCTTTTTAGTGATATATGTATCCAAGTCGGAAGACGGCTCCTCATTGGTTTTAGACTTTTTGCCGCTCAGCATACTTTTATACGATGAAAGCGTGTTTAGCGGCTTTTTGTATTTTTTATAGCTGTCCATCATAGTTTTGTAGTACTTAGTAACGTTGGTTTTGGATGTGCTCTCTTTCACTATCGGTTTTATGGCTTTAAACAGGCTTGAATAGGTGTGTTGTTTGAAATATTCCGTAGCTGCATTATCCGGTCCCGTTAAAATTTTTGTTGCATCCTTGATTGACATCTGTTTTATGGCTTTCATAAATATGTCTATGGTTTTCGGTGTGGCTTTTTCTGCTGCATGATTCATTTCAGCCACAAAATTATCGACAATTTTACCCTGTCCCGTCTTTTTTAGAACCTTTGCAACCGTTTTTAAGCTGCTTGGAATGGGTATTTTCACATAAGGATTGTCTAAGAAACCGTTAGTTTTGGATAGGCTTGAAACGGCATATTTCACTCCCATTTCAAGAGCCTGTTTGAGGGCAGAACGTTTCTGAGTATTTGTTACATTTGAGATTGATGTGTTTGAAGAATTTGAGGAGACGTTTGTATGCTTATTGACAAGCCCGTTAACCAAACTTTTCAAGCCCGCATTTGCCTGAGTAGTCGATAAAGTTAAGATAATCCCTAAAACAAGTACCGTTAATCTTGTTTTTTTCATAAAACACCCCTTTTAGTCAATATTTTAT
>WGCD01000100.1 GCA_015493995.1 Desulfurellaceae bacterium | reverse complement strand
GTAAACTATATGCGTTTGGATAATAAAAAGATAAGCTGCTATGAAAATTACGTGTATTGCTATGGATATTAAAAAACTGAGCAGTTTCATTTTTTGGGTTCTGTAGCCAACCCTACCCTGCTAATACCGGAGGTTTTAACAATATCTATAAGTTTCACCACGATACCGTAGGCTACGCTCTTGTCGGATTTTATGATAACCTCTTTGTTTCTGTGACTTTTCAGGAAGTCTCTTAAAGCGTTATCCTTGACCAAAACCTTGTCTATATAGTAGTTTCCCTTTTTATCTATGGATATAACGATGTCTTTTTTTCCTATATTTGCACTTGAAGTTGATGTTTTCGGCAGGTTCACTTTAATGCCTTTGACCAACATCGGTGTTGTAACCATAAATATAATTAAAAGAACCAAAACAACATCGACAAGAGGAGTTATGTTTATATCGGCAAATTGTTTGGCTGACTTATATCTTTTCATTTGACAGCGCTTCTAAAAATCCTTCAAGCTCACCAATCATAGAGGTAAGTTCGGAGTGCAAAATGTTGTATCCTATAACTGCCGGGACGGCAACGAATATGCCGGCAGCCGTAGTAATCAAAGCCTCTGAAATTCCAGGTGCAACCGTAGATATACTTACGCTTTGCGCCATTCCTATACTGCTGAAGGCGTTTATTATTCCCCAGACCGTTCCGAACAGCCCGATAAAGGGCGATGTTGCACCTACGGACGCAAGCCAAGGGAAGCTGCCTTCTATTTTTTTGTTGATAATTTCAAGAAATGTTGCTGCAGAGGCATAACTGTCTCTGCTCAAAAGATACAAGTTTGCCGCATACGATTCGTTAATTTGAGCAAACGAAGATAGAGAACCCCTATCCTTTGATTCGATAAACTTATTTAAAAATACACTGTTCTTTTTTGCAATGGAGTGTAGTTGAAACCATTTGTAAATCATAAAACTCCACGAAAAAATCGACATAACAGCAAGAATTGCAAGAACAACAATAGCTATTGAGCCAATATGGGAAAAACCGAAATAATTAGCCATAATATCACCACCTAAGAGGCAAATTTAAGCATTTTGGAGTATTTGTCATACTTATGCTTTGTCTTTTTATAATCCGCATCGTTGAAGCCCAAAGACGACAATTTATTTTTATACTCTTCTGCTTTTTGTGCGGCTTTGGATGTATCTATCTCGTCTTTTGTGTAAGCCTCTTCGGCTATAATTATAACTTTATCCTCAGAAACCTCGAAATAGCCGTCAACAATAAAAAACTCCCTTGAATCGCTGTCGTTTATTTTTACACTAATCGTACCTATATCCAGTATGGTAATGAATTTTTCGTGTCCTGGTAAAGCTCCGAATTCACCAACAATGCCGGGAGCTGATATATACTCAACCTCTCCTTCAAATATTTTTTTTGAAGGAATTACTATAGAGCAGTTCAAATTAGACACCGATACCCCCTAAACAAGAGTTTTTGCTTTTTCCAAAGCTTCGTCCATAGTACCGACAAGGTAAAACGCCTGTTCCGGTATATCGTCGTGTTTTCCGTCTATAATTTCTTTAAAGTCCTTGATTGTATCCTTTATCGATACGTATTTACCGCTCAAACCCGTGAACTGCTCGGCAACAAAGAACGGTTGTGAAAGGAACCTTTGTATCTTCCTTGCCCTGTTGACCACAACCTTATCCTCTTCACTCAATTCCTCCATACCGAGGATTGCTATAATATCCTGAAGTTCCTTATACCTTTGCAGTATCTCTTGAACATTTCTTGCAACCTCGTAGTGTTCTTTGCCAACAACAGCAGGGTCTAATATTCTTGAGGTTGAATCAAGAGGGTCAACAGCCGGATATATTCCAAGCTCGGTGAGCTTTCTGGACAGAACCGTCGTTGCATCAAGGTGAGAAAACGTAGTAGCCGGTGCAGGGTCGGTTAAGTCGTCTGCTGGGACGTATATTGCCTGAACAGATGTAATCGAGCCTTTTTTCGTTGAGGTTATCCTCTCCTGCAGTTCGCCCATTTCCGTACCGAGTGTGGGCTGATATCCGACAGCCGAGGGTATTCTTCCCAAAAGTGCCGACACCTCAGAGCCAGCTTGTGTGAACCTAAATATATTATCTATAAATATCAAAACATCCAAATTCTTTTCATCCCTAAAGTACTCAGCAACCGTCAAACCTGTTAAACCTACCCTTGCTCTTGCTCCGGGCGGTTCGTTCATCTGACCATAAATTAGTGCTGCTTTATCCAAAACCCCGGACTCTTTCATCTCGTTCCACAGGTCGTTTCCTTCCCTTGTTCTTTCGCCGACACCGCAGAATACAGAATATCCGCCGTGATGCATTGCAACGTTATGTATAAGTTCCATAATAAGAACGGTTTTGCCGACGCCTGCGCCACCAAACAGCCCTGTCTTTCCGCCTTTGGCATAAGGGCAGAGCAAGTCTATGACCTTAATACCGGTTTCAAACATCTCGTTTCCGGTTGATTGCTCCTCAAGAAGAGGCGCTTCTCTGTGTATAGGCCAGCGGATTTCGTGTTCTATCTTTCCCATTTCATCAACAGATTCTCCAACGACGTTCATAATCCTTCCCAAAACACCCTCACCTACCGGAGTCGTGATATATTCGCCGGTGTTTTCAACCTCAACACCCCTTACAAGACCGTCTGTTGAGTCCATAGCAACGGTTCTTACCCTGTTTTCTCCGAGGTGCTGCTGCACCTCAAGTATCAAATCGGAGTTCATTCCCTCTATTTTGTCTTTGGATATTCTTAATGCGGTATATATGGTAGGCAAGTTACCAGATTCGAATTCCACATCAACAACAGCTCCAATAACTTGAACAACTTTACCTTTTTCTGTCATACTCATCTCCTTTTTATTATTTCATAGCTTCTATGCTTGTTGTTATTTCTATTAATTCTTTAGTAATTGCAGCCTGTCTTGCTTTATTAAACTCAAGTGTCAGGTTCTTAATCATCTCGTTGGCATTGTTTGTTGCTGCATCCATAGCCGTCATTCTTGCTGCATATTCTCCGGCTAACGACTCAAGCATACTGTCATAGAGACTTATTTTTACATATTTTGGCAGCAAATCATCCAAAACGGTTGATTTATCGGGTTCAAAAAGAAAACTCTCTTGAGTGTTGTCTTTTGGAACAGTGTCGCCGAAAGAGACAGGCATAACCTTTTTTACAACAACCTTTTGCACAAGAACGTTTACAAATTTATTGTAAACAATATACACTTCATCCGTTTTATCAGAAATAAAATCCTCTATGAGTTTTTCCATAATTTCACCGGCAACACCATAGTCCGCTTTATCTTTTAAAATATCAGTGTAGAGATATTTGGGTTGAATACCTTTAAATTTAAAGTAGTTGTTTGCAAATCTGCCTATTAGTGTTAAATTAACATTGTTGTTTGAGAATTTGGTTTTTATCAATGTCTCGGTTTCTTTCAACACGTTATGATTGAAAGCCCCGCACAACCCCCTGTCTGAGGTTAGAACAATGATGTCAACATTTTTAACGTCTTTAAACAGCAGAAGCGGATGGTCCATATAAGAAGACGACTCCAAAGAAGATGATATAACCTGCTCAAGCCTGTTGATGAATGGTCTGAATTGCAGAGCAGCTTCCTGGGTCTTTCTCAGCTTTGCTGCAGCGACCATCTTCATAGCCTTTGTAATCTGTTGTGTCTTTTTGACGCTCGCTATCTTTCTTTTTATATCTTTCATACTAAGAGCCATAAGTACCCCTTGTTTTTACACTTTCATCTGTTTTTGTTTTTTAAGGTTTGAACACCTTTTTAAATTCATCCAAAGCTTTGTCGATTTTGGCTTTTAAATTGTCGTCTATCTTCTTTTTCTCTTTTATTTCGGGCAGTATGTCGGGGTATTGACCGGTTATAAATCCATATAACTCCTCTTCATACTTTTTCACGTATTTTACATCTATTTCGTCGATGTAGCCGTTGTTGCCGGCATATATTATTAAAATCTGTTTTTCGACAGGTAACGGCGCATACGGAGGTTGTTTTAGGATTTCCGTTAGTCTTGCACCTCTGTTAAGCTGTTGTTGTGTGGCTTTATCAAGGTCACTTCCAAACTGAGCAAAAGCTGCAAGTTCCCTATACTGAGCAAGCGACAGTCTGAGCATTCCCGCAACCTGTTTCATAGCTTTAATCTGCGCAGCCCCTCCGACTCTTGAAACGGAAATACCTGCATTAACAGCGGGTCTTGTTCCGGCATAAAATAGGTCGCTTTCCAAGTATATCTGCCCGTCTGTAATGGATATGACGTTTGTAGGTATATATGCGGAAACGTCTCCGGCTTGTGTTTCAATAATCGGAAGAGCCGTTAAAGAGCCTCCTCCAAGTTCGTCGGAAAGCTTTGCTGCACGCTCAAGCAGCCTTGAGTGCAGATAGAAAACATCGCCGGGATATGCCTCTCTTCCGGGTGGTCTTCTAAGCAGCAAGGAGACCTGTCTGTAAGCCTGTGCGTGTTTGGTTAAATCGTCGTATATTATGAGGGCGTGCATGCCGTTATCTCTGAAGTATTCGCCCATCGTAACGCCTGAATATGGGGCTATATACTGTAAAGGAGCCGGGTCGGATGCCGTAGCGGCAACAATAGTCGTATATTTCATCGCACCCATCTCTTCGAGTTTTTTGTGAATTCTTGCAACGGTAGAGCGTTTTTGCCCTACTGCTACGTATATACAATAAACATCGGTATCTTTCTGATTTATTATTGTATCAAGGGCAATCTGTGTTTTTCCTATCTGTCTGTCTCCTATTATCAACTCCCTTTGACCTCTTCCTATCGGTATCATGGCATCAATTGCCTTAATGCCGGTTTGCAGTGGTTCTTTAACGGGTTGTCTTTGAACTATACCGGGTGCTTTAATTTCTATTCTTCTTGCGTGTTCGCTTTCTATCGGTCCTTTTCCGTCTATAGGCTCACCGAGGGCGTTAACAACCCTTCCTACCATCGCTTCACCGACAGGAACCTGGGAGATTCTCTTGGTTCTTTTTACCGTATCACCCTCTTTTATGCCGATATCTTCACCAAGAACAATAACACCAACATTGTCTTCTTCAAGGTTTAAAGCCATTCCGATAACGCCGTTTTCAAACTCAACAAGCTCGTTCGCCATCACATTTTTAAGCCCGTAAACCCTGGCGATGCCGTCACCGACGCTTAAAACATTTCCGACTTCGCTAACATCGATAAATTCTTCGGCTTTTTCTATTTCTTTTTTGATAATATCACTAATTTCGCTTGCTTTGATTTGCATTAAACACTCCTCCTTTATTAAAGTGGCAACCTTAAAAGTTTTCGTTTAAGGTTATTTAAATATGTATTTATACTGCCGTCATATAC
>WGCD01000099.1 GCA_015493995.1 Desulfurellaceae bacterium | reverse complement strand
AGCTTACATTTCGAGATGTCAGATTTCCGTTTATGCCCGACACTTTTTTCAGTGATTCTATGCCTATGCAAGAATAGTCTTGCGAGGATAATCCGAATCTTACACATACACGATTTTCATCAAGAAGAGGAACTATATCCGCCAGTGTACCCAATGCAACCAGGTCGAGGTATCTCTTTAGATTCGGCTGATTGTGGTTTTGAAAAAAATTCATAGCCCTTAACCTGTTTCTTAAAGCCATAAGAAGGTTAAAGGCAACGCCGGCGCCCGACAGCTCTTTAAATGGAAATCTGGAATCTCTTCTTTTGGGATTCACAATGGCGTATGCATTCGGGAGTTCTTCAGGTGGCTCGTGGTGGTCTGTAACTATCACGTCTATTCCCATAACCTTTGCAAAATCAACCTCATCCAAGCTTGTTATTCCGTTGTCAACTGTTATTATCAGGCCGAAATTCAATTCTATAGCCTTTTTTATCGCATCAAGACTCAGTCCGTAGCCGTCATTTCTTGTAGGTATATAGAAATCTGTTTCAACCCCTATTTCCTGAAAGAATTTGAGCATAAGGCTTGTTGCCGTTACGCCGTCGGTATCATAATCGCCCACAATGAAGATTTTTTCGTTTTTATTTATTGCATCCACAATTCTGCTTACGGCTATGTCCATATCCTTTAATAAAAAAGGATTGTATAGATTATTTAGTGAGGGATATAGAAAATCTTTTATCTCTTTGTGCGAGTTAATGCCCCTGTTGTTCAGGATTTTTTTTGTTGCATCGTAGAGTTTCAGGTCACCTATATCTATTTTTTTATTATCAAAACATTTTTGTTTAAGGGTAAGTTTTTTTTTAAGTTTTTTTATGTTGTTTAGCTCTATAATTTCACTCATATCTTAGTGCTTTTGAAAAAGTCCTCCAATATCTTTTTATGGTCAAAAACGATTTCCTCAGGCAGGTTATCTTTATTAAACAAGCCTATATCCAAAGCATCGTCGTCGGCTTTAGGGGTTCCTTGAGCTTTTGCCAAAAAGACCGTGCTTATTGTGTGAGTTCGAGGGTCTCTTTCAGGGTCTGAATAAACACCCAAAAGCCCGGTAAGTTCAACGTCAAGTCCGGTTTCTTCTTTTGCTTCTCTTACAGCGGCACTTTCAGCCGATTCACCGAAGTCTATAAAGCCTCCGGGTATAGCCCATCCGAAAGGTTCGTTTTTTCTTCTTACCAACACGATTTTATCGTCTATTGTTATGATAATATCAACCGTAGGCACAGGGTTTTTATATACTTTAACCGGATAGCCGCATCTTGGACATTCTATTGTGTCGCCCTCTTTTTTCTCAAGCTCTTTTTCTATCTCTTCTATAACTTTCAATACATTGTCTTTTGCCGTTCCGCCGTAGCTTTTCCTTGAATCAATCGCTTTTTTATAGTGCAGTATGTCTATGACATCACTCGTTATATGTTCCGAAAACCTTTTCAACTCATCTATTGACAGTTCTTCAAGTCTTTTGGAATTTTGTTCTGCATAAGCAACTATACTGCCGACAACCTTATGAGCCTCTCTGAAAGAAAGCCCCTTTCTTGTCAGATAATCCGCCAAATCGGTTGCCGTTATAAACCCTTTTTTCAGAGCGTTTTCCATAGATTTTTGCTTGGGTTTAATGCCGGGCAGCAGCTTAATCATTATGTTTATAATATCTAAAGCCGTATCAATTGAGTCAAATAGAGATTCTTTGTCCTCCTGCATATCCCTGTTGTATGTCAAAGGAAGGGCTTTCATAAGAGTCAAAAGTTGAACCAGATTGCCGTATGTTCTTGCCGTTTTACCTCTTATAAGTTCCATAGCATCGGGGTTTTTCTTTTGCGGCATAATGCTTGAGCCCGTACAAAATTCATCCGGCAGCTCTATAAAGTCAAACTCAGATGTTGAAAATAGAATCATCTCCTCGGCAAACCTTGAGGTATGCATAGCAAAAATTGCAACGTCATTTAGAAACTCTATTGCAAAATCCCTGTCGGATACGGCATCCATTGAATTTCTCGATATTTTTGAAAACTTCAGCTTCTCCGCCACAAACCTTCTGTCGATAGGAAAACCTGTTCCCGCCAGTGCACCGCTTCCAAGCGGCATAACATCTATTCGTTTGAGAGTGTCTTTAAACCTGTCCGCATCTCTTTTGAATTTTTCGTAATACGCCAGAAGATAGTGAGAAAACAAAACAGGTTGAGCGTGTTGAAGATGAGTAAAACCGGGCATAGAAACATCGATGTTGTCTTTTGCCAGTTTAACAATCTCTTTAAGCAAGAGGTAGAGTTTATCCACAATCTCCAAAGCGGCGTCTCTTAAAAGAAGCCTTACATCCAAAGCCACTTGGTCGTTTCTGCTTCTTGCAGTGTGGAGTTTACCGCCTGTCTTACCAATCATTTCTATCAATTTGTGCTCGATGTTCATATGGATGTCTTCGTCTTCTATGCGAAAATCAAACTCTCCGCTATCTATCATCTGCTTAATTTTACGCAGGGCATCAACTATTTTATCCGCTTCTTCCTCGGAAATTATACTCTGCTTTGCAAGCATCTGAACGTGGGCTATGGAACCGAGGATATCGTATTCATAAAGCCTTTTGTCAAAGCTGATTGATTCGGAAAACGATTCCATCAGGTTATCTGTGGATTTAGAAAATCTACCTCCCCACAATTTTTCACTCATCGTCAATCCTTATCAACAACGTTTTACTTTTTACAACATCAAGTTTATGTATTTTTTCCAGCGCCTCTTGTATGCTTTTTTCTTTTGCTTTATGCGTTACAATAATCAAAGGCACCCAATTTTCACCTTTGTTTAATTGAACAACGCTTTTTATACTGATTCCATTTTCTCCCAATATACCCGATATTTTAGACAAGACGCCGGCGCTGTCTTCAACGCTGAATCTCAAGTAGTAGTCCATCTCAAGCGAGTTTATATCCACAACCTCTCTTTTTCTGACATAGTTAAAAGGAAAAGACATAAGCGGTATGCGCAGAGGTGAGTTGTGCTTAATATTTCTTGCTATATCCATTACATCGGCGACAACGGCACTTGCAGTAGGCAGGCTGCCTGCACCCTTTCCTATGTAAACGGTATCATCAGCCATATCGCATTTAATCTTTATTGCATTGTATTCACCGTCTGTCTTTGCCAAAATGTCGCTTTTTTTAACCATAGTAGGATGAACTCTCACATCTATTTTATCGTCAACAAGCCTGGTTATTCCGAGCAGCTTAATTGTATATCCGAATTCATTCGCAAATTTTATATCCAAAAGAGAAATTTCTTTTATGCCCTCTGTAAAAACGTCGTATTCCGTTACATTGTCGCCAAACGATATGGAGCTTAAAATAGCCATTTTGTGTGCCGAATCCATACCCTCAATATCAAAAGTTGGGTCTGCTTCCGCAAAACCCTTTTGCTGAGCATCTTTTAAGGCATCCTCAAATGAAACCTCTTTTTTAAACATTTCCGTAAGTATGTAGTTGCACGTGCCGTTGACTATGGCTTTTATGGAATTTATGTTGTTAGCCGAAAGAGACTCTTTAATTGCTTTTATTATTGGAATACCGCCTGCAACTGCCGCTTCGTAGCCTACATCGACCTTATTTTCAAATGCTTTGGAAAATATTTCAAATCCATGTCTTGCAAGAAGCGCTTTATTTGCCGTAACAACGCTTTTTTTATTCTCAATTGCCTGCAAGATAAAATTTTTGGCAAAATCGTATCCGCCGACAAGCTCTATAACGATATCTATGTCGTCTTGAAATAGGTCTTTATATGAATCCGTCAAAACATTTTGCACTATCTTCTTGGCTTTGTCGCTAATGGATTTTGAGCAGACCCTTTTTAAGTTTAAATCAAACCCCAGTCGTTTTTTAATAATTTCAGCGTTGTTATTAAGTATCTCAACAACACCGCTGCCGACCGTTCCGACACCGAGTAACCCTATATTTACCTGATTCATAAACAACCCCGCCTCTTTCCAAAAGTTAACACAATATATAATTATAGGGTGTTTATGTCAATGTCAATTATAGCAAATCAATCTATACTTTTACCCACAGCCTCGGCTATCTTTTTTAACTCTTTAACGAGCTCGCAATATTCCTTTATGTTAAGCTGTTGTGCGGCGTCAGATACGGCAATCTCGGGCTTATAGTGAACCTCTATCAATAATCCGTCAGCTCCCGCAGCCACAGCTGCTTTTGATAAAGCCGGCACATAATCTCTCTTTCCGGCAGCATGGGAAGGGTCTATTAAAACCGGCAAATGGGTTTCTTTCTTTAATACCGGAACAGCTGAAATATCGAGTGTGCTTCTTGTTGCCGTTTCGAATGTCCTTATTCCTCTCTCACAAAGAATTACATCGCCGTTCCCTTCGCTCATAACATATTCAGCACTCATTAAAAATTCCTGTATCGTTGTTGACATACCTCTTTTTAACAGTACGGCTTTATCTGTTTGACCTACAAGCTTTAACAAAGAGAAGTTTTGTATGTTTCTTGCACCGATTTGCAAAACATCTGCGTATTTGAGAACCACATCCAAATCTTTCGGGTTCATAACTTCGGTCACTATAGGCATATCGGTTAATTTTGATGCCTCTTTGAGAAGTTTTAATCCTTCCTCTCCAAGCCCCTGGAATGTGTAGGGTGAGGTTCTCGGCTTGAAGGCACCACCCCTTAACATCTTTGCAGAACATTTTTTTATGCCTGTTGCGGTTTCAATCATCTGTTGTCTGTTCTCAACAGAGCACGGACCGGCTATTATTGTAAAGTTTCCCCCTCCTACAACCACATCTTTGACCTTTACAATTGTATCTTTTTCCCTGTTTTCCCTCGAAGCAAGCTTGTACGGCTTTGTTACGGGATAAACTCTATCAACGCTTTTATCGGTTGACAGTATGGCTACAGGGTCTAAACTTAGTTTATCTCTATCCAGATTGCCTACAACACCGATTACGGTTCGTTCGCTTCCTTTGGATATATGGGCTTTTAACCCCATGTCCTCAATACGCTCTCTCACCCTTTCAACATCCTGCTCTTTGGAATTTTTTCTCATTACAACAATCATCTTATACCTCCAAACTCAAATTTTTTACAAATAAAAAAAGCCGTTTGGGAAGGCTTTAAGCGACCTACCCAAACGGCTTTAATTAAAAGCTGCGTTAAAATTCAGGTAGTCCGCCCCCTATAGAAAAACCAGAAATAATAAGCATAAAAGCTATAGGAAAAAACTCTACCCAAAATACTCGAACCACTCATAACAAACCGCTTATAACAAATAAATTTTTAAAATGCAAGAAAAAAATTGAATTAGAGCACATAACTCGGATTTTAAGACATAAAGATGACCGGCAGATAAGTAGCAAATGAATAATATACCAGCATAATACTCAGACAATTATACCTCTATTTACAAATAAAGGAATTAAAGGGACATTGTAAATAGGTATATCCCTCATTGCGCACCCCATTTTTGTATTTTTTCATCAACTCTATAATACCGCCAATAAAGCTCTCCAAGTAAATCAAGTATGAAGATATTTCTTTGCAGCAAGTTGGCTACAACT